>CAYNFV010000010.1:0-21096 GCA_964396645.1 uncultured Dehalococcoidales bacterium | reverse complement strand
CGGTGGAGGAGCCGATTCGCTGGATTGCCGAGAACGCCGGTAAGGACGGCTCGGTAATCGTCGACGCGGTGAAGAAGGCCAAGGCCGGCGTCGGCTATGATGCCGAGGCCGATGAGTTCGGCGACATGGTGGAAAAGGGTATTATCGACCCGACCAAGGTGGTCAGGTCGGCCCTGGAGAACGCCGCCAGCATCGCCGTCATGGTCTTGATTACCGAGTCCCTGGTGGCTGATATACCCGAGAAGGAGAAGCCAGGTATGCCACCGGGCGGTATGGGCGGTATGGAAGGGATGATGTAATTCGAATTCTCGAATAACATAACAGGAGGACGTTGGTAGACAAAAAGTCCAAGAAGTCCAAGCCCAAACCCAAATAGCGTCCTAGGGTATAACAAGGCGCATAGCCGTGGTCTAAAAAACCACGGCTATTTTATTACAGCTTGAGCAATTCATCCAGCGGCTCGTCAGCCACCGGTCCCACCACCGCCAGCCTTAGCTGGTTTGAGACCAGCAGCTCTTGAGCCAGTTCTTTGATTTCCTCAGCGGTGATGGCGTCGACAATGGCTAATACCTGGTCAACGCTGAGGATGCGCTGGGTGAGAATCTCCTGCCCTCCCGTCCAGCCGGCAACGGCACGGCTGTCCTCTATGCGCAGCAGCAGGCGTCCCTTGGATAGCTCTTTAGCTTTGGTTAGTTCGGCCTGAGGGACTGTTTCCTTAAGTTTGGAGAGCTGTTCCAGTATAGCCTTGATGGCAACCTTGAGGTTTTTGGCTTCTACCCCGGCGTAAACGGCAATCGAGCCGGTGTCGGCAAAGTGCTCGGCGTAGCTGTGGATGCTGTAGGCCAGCCCCAGGCGGTCACGAATCTCAGTGAAGAGGCGGCTGCTCATGCCCTCCCCCAGAATGACATTGAGTAGGTCGAGGGTAAAGCGTTTGGGGTGCATTAAGGGTAGCCCGCTTAAAGCCAGGCAGAGATGGGCCTGCTCAGTCTCCTTCGCCTCAATGTGTAATTTGGGGAACTTTTGCTCCTTGTAGGGGGAAAAGGTGGGGTTGGGCTTCGTCTCTACCCAGTTACCCAGTGCTTTCTCTACGGCGCTTACCATATCCCCGTGCTTTCCGGCGCCGGCGATGCTGACCACGCTGTTAGCCGACAGGTACTGTTTCCTCAAATATTCGACTATCATCCCCCGGGTGATGGCGGCTACCGATTCCTTGGTGCCAGCAATGTCCCTCCCCAGCGGGTGCTGGGGCCAGAGCAACTCGTCGATGAGCATGTTAACCAGCTGGGAGGGGGAGTCCTTGCTCATATTAATCTCTTCGGTGATGACCCGGCGCTCGCGCTCAATATCATCCGGGTCGAGCCGTGAGTTACACAGTATGTCGGCCAGCACGTCCAGCGCCAGGGGGAAGTGGGGTTGGGCTACCTTGCACCAGTAAACGGTCAGCTCTTTGTCGGTGCCGGCGTTGATGATGCCCCCCACCCCCTCAATGGCCTCGGAGATTTCGCGGGCGGTGGCGCGCTTGGGTGTGCCCCGGAAGCAGAGGTGCTCGATGAAGTGGGATACACCCGCCTGTGCCTCGCCCTCATACCTGGAGCCAGTGCCGATGAAGATGCAAACGGATACCGAGCGGGTGTGGGGCATGGGGGTGGTGATAACCCGCAGGCCGTTATCCAGTGTGGTCTGCCGATGCATATTCTGCCTTTTCTTCTAGGGAGTAGATGATATTCTAACGGTATGCGTTATTGGGTGTCAATTTTGCTTCTCTCCATTCCTCACTCTGTAAGCGTACGTTGTTTCGGACCCACCCAGCCCGCCCTAATAAGATAAACTTCTTAACTTGCGGGTTACGCCACCCACCCCCACCTTAAGGGGGTTTTAAGGAGGGCATAGCCCCCATTAAAAAAGACTTCTGTTGGGTGGGCAGGCCTGCCTGCGCGCAGCCCCGCCTACCAAAGCCTTGTGCGGCGGGCAGGCGCTTCGGCGAAGGCAGGGTGGGAGAACAATACTTACTCTAAACAAGGTGGGGTGGTGGAGAGATTGCTTCGTAACTGTGTTCCTCGCAATGACAGTATATATAAATAAGGGGATGAGGAGGAAAAGACTATAGTGCTTACACTCCTGCTTCCCCTTTTGACACACCCCATAGCCAGTGATATTATGACGAAAAGATGAATAATCGCGACATACCGCCAAGAGTGGGGTGATACCAAATGACTGGCCTTGAAACCCTCTACTTTGTGCTGCTCATTGTCTGCCTCTTTTTATCAGCCTTCTTCTCAAGCTCGGAGACAGCCTTTATTTCCCTGCAGAGGATAAGGGTGCAACACCTGGTCGATACCAAGGTGAGGGGGGCAAAGCGGGTAGCCAAGATGATGGAGAAACCGGAGCGGTTCCTCTCCACCGTCCTGCTGGGCAACAACCTGGTAAACACCGCCGCCGCCGCCCTGGCTACCTTCCTGGCCATCCGTTTCTGGGGAGACCAGTGGGGCGTGCTCATTGCCACCGTGGTTGTGACCATCGCGCTCCTCATCTTCTGCGAGACGACCCCCAAGACCATAGCCACCAGGCACGCCGAGAAGCTGTCCCTCGCCTTTATCGGACCGATAGAGGCGCTCTCCTGGTTCTTCACGCCCATCGTCTTTGTCTTAAGCTGGATTGCCTCCGGTTTTGCCCGGATATTCGGCGGCAAGGCGGTGCCCCGCTCACTGGCCAGCGAGGAGGAAATCCGAACCATGATATCGGTGGGGCACAAGGAGGGAACGGTGGAAGAGGAAGAGGCGGAGATGCTGCACAAGGTATTTGAGTTCGGCAACCGCCCCGTCCTGGAGGTGATGGTGCCGCGCACCGAGGTAATATGGGTCACCAATGGCACCACCATAGCTGAATTCCTTAAAGTCTACGCCGAAAACCCTTTGTCCCGCTTTCCGGTATATGAGGACAACATAGATAATGTCATCGGCATCCTGGCGGTGAAGGACATACTCATGGCCCAGGCCAAGGGGCAACTCAACGATAAAAGCACCGTCGACGACCTGATTCGCCCGGCCTACTTCACCCCCGAGACCAAGCGGGTCAGCGAGCTCTTTGCCGAGATGAGGGACAAGAACTACCGCATAACGGTGGTCGTCGATGAGTTCGGCGGTACGGCCGGCATCGTTTCGCTAAGCGGGCTGATGGAAGAGATTGTCGGTCCGGTGGGCGATGAGCTGGCGACAATAGAGAAGGAATACGAGAGCATCGACGAGCATACCTTCCAGATTGACGGCGGGATGCGGGTGGAAGAAGCCAACGAGGAGATGAGCTTAAACCTGCCCGAAGGCGAAGACTACGAGACGGTAGCCGGCTTTGTCCTCGAACTACTGGGGCACATACCCAGAGAGGGCGAGCGGCTGAAGTACAAGGATTTGAAGATAGTCATCACCGAGATGCGCGGTATGAAGATAGAGAAGATTCGCCTTTCCAAGGAAAAACATGCAACGACTCCGGATTAGGTTCAGCCGAGGCGAAGAAGTCAAGTTCATTTCCCACCTGGATATAATGCGCCTCTGGCAAAGAGCCCTCCACCGCGCCCAGATACCACTGGCCTACAGCGAGGGATTCAGCCCCCACCCCCGCCTGTCGCTGGCGGCGCCGTTGGCGGTGGGGGTCACCAGCCAGAGCGAGCTGATGGATGTCTTCTGCACTGAATGGGTCTCACCCCATTTTTTCACTAATGCCGTGAGCCAGCAGCTGCCGGCGGGGATTGAAATAGTGCAGGTCTTTTCGGTAGCCCCGACTATGCCCTCGCTGCAATCGCAGGTCGGCTTCGCTGAATACGAGGTCGAACTGGAAACGGAGAAAGACAAAGCGGGGGTAAAAGCGGCGCTAAAATCGCTTTTAGAACTAAAGCAGCTACCCTGGCACCACGAGAGGGACACCGGCACCAGGAACTACGACCTGAGGGCCTTGATTGATGACCTCTGGCTTATCGAATGGCGACAGGGCTACTCCCAAATAGGCATGAGGCTGCGCTGCGACAGCGGCGGCTCGGGCCGTCCCGAGCAGGTCGCCGCCGCCCTGGGCTTCCACCCCACCTCCATCAACCGCACCAAGCTGCTGCTGAAAACGGGCTAAGGGTTGATATGAAAGGGCAAAACCAGCCATCGACACTAGAACAGCGGGTGCTGGGCTTTATCCAAGAGCATCAGCTGGTATCAAGCGGCGAGAGACTGGTAGTGGCGGTTTCGGGAGGGGCGGACTCGGTCTGCCTGCTCCATATTCTGGCCAGTCTTCAAAAAGAGCTGAGGATAGAGCTGCACATCGCCCACCTCAACCACCAGCTGCGGGGCAAAGATTCTGACGGCGACGCCGAATACGTCGCCGAGCTGGCCCGAAAGCTCAAGATTCCGTATACCATCGAGAAGCGGGACGTGAAGGGCTACCAGAAAAAAGAGCGCCTCTCGCTGGAAGAAGCCGCCCGCGAGGTGAGATACAGTTTTCTGGCTGAGGTGGCCAGGTCCTTCGGCACCAAGCGGGTGGCGGCGGGGCATACCAAAGATGACCACATCGAGACGATACTGATGCACCTCATCCGGGGCAGCGGCACGCGGGGGATGCGGGGCTTACAGCCGGCTACACTATGGCAGTCGGGAGACGAAAGCCTCATTATCGTCAGACCCCTGCTGGAGCTCAGCCACCAGGAAACTGAGGGCTACTGCCGACAGCACAAGATTAAACCCCGACTGGACGCCTCCAATCTTTCCCTTTCCCCCTTAAGAAACCGGGTGCGCCAGCAGCTTATGCCCCTGCTTGAAAGCTATAACCCCGCCATCGCCGAGGCTTTGCTCCGCACTGGCCGCATCGCCGACGACGACATTAGCCTCCTCGACGAAGAGGTCACCCGCTTGTGGGATAAGGTTATCCGACAGGAAGAAACAACCATTATTATAGACAAGGCGAAGTTTGAGCCGTTGCCTACGGCGCTAAAGCGCTACCTGCTCCGCGCCGCGGTGGAAAGGCTGCTGGGCAGCGCTAAAGACGTCGAGATGCGCCATATCGAAGAGATGATGTCGCTGGCAACTAAAGCGGCGGGGAAAAGGCTAAATCTGCCCGGGGGCTTGACCTTCGCTATAGAATACGAACGCTACCTGCTGACATTAGACACCACCACCCTCTCCCCCCTCCCCCCCCTAAAAGGCGAGTTTACGCTGAAGATTCCCGGCGAAACACGGCTACCCGGCTGGCGGGTGGAGGCGGCTATCGTAGAGCGGGGGAAGATGACCGAGAAGGACGACTTCACCGCCTACTTTGACCTAAGCGAAATCGGCGAAAAGCTAATGGTAAGAGCACGCCGGCGCGGGGACAGGTTCCAGCCATTAGGCTTAGCCCAGCCCAAGAAACTGGGCGAGTTTATGATTGACGCCAAGATTCCCCAGGCCTGGCGCGGGCGAATTCCTATTGTCTGCTCAGGTGAGCAAATCCTCTGGGTGGTCGGCTGGCGCCTTGATGAACAGGCCAAGGTCGGCGCAAAGACTAAGCAGGTTTTACGCCTGGAGTTCAAGCGGGCATAACCCCACTCGTTTTCCGCCAGCGCAGCCAGAGAGCCAAAGCGGCTACCAACGCGGCCACGACGGCGACATAGGCTTCCAGGCCAAACGTGCCGAAAACCCCGAATGCGGCCAAGATAATGCCGTAATTCAAGGTGGCGTGCAGGCCGGAGGCGACAAGGTAAAACTGCCAGCCCCAACCCCTAGCCAGCCCGTAGCCGGCCAGGGCGCTGGCGGCGATGTGAAAGGCGACGGCAAAAAATCTCTCCCAGAATACAGCCAGTTCCCAGCTCAAGCCATAGGCGGCGAAAAAGGTATTATGTGCCCAGACCGCTTCAAAGACGCCGAAGCCCAAGCCCGCCACCGCCCCCACCAACAGCCCCATCCTGGGGGTGATACTCCTGCCCTTACGCTGCCAGTAGAATACCATGGGCACCATCTTGGCCCCCTCCTGGACCAGCCCGCTGAGCAGTATGGTCGGTATCCCAGCCAAGGGCAGCCAGTCGGAGAGAACGGCGCTGCTCCAGAAATGGTTTAGTGCCTCGCCAGTCCACCACTGCAGAGGAATTTGGACGAAGGTAACGGCCAGCAGTGTTAAAATGGCGCTGACGACAAAGGCGGCCCAGGCCCAGGGCTTCTTGAGGATAGGCGTCCAGTAGGCGCTAAACCAGACGGCGCCGAAGGCGAAGGCCAGTCCGATAGCGATAAGCGCCTGATTCCAGGCGAGGCCGGGGTAAACGAAGAAGGACTGCAAGAAGTCCAGCATGTATTCCAGCATGGCTTACTCCTGCCTAGATTATGCGCTTGAGCCGGGGGTTGGTGGTAATGCCTGGGATGCGGCCCCGCTTGGCTATGGGCTTGCCTTCTATCTCGTGGAGGTCGGCGGTAAAGTCGATGGGCTTGGCCCCGCTGATATAGCTACCGACACCGAAGGCATCGACCGGCGCCCCCGCCTCGATAAAAAGCCTGATGCGCTCCAGGTTGATGCCGCCGCTGGCGAAAATCTTAACCTTCTTGAAGCCGGCCATATCCAGACTGGCCCTGACCTCCCTGACCAGCCCCGGTGTGACCCGGCCCCGCTCCGGCGGGGTATCCAGGCGCACGCTGGTGAGCTTCTGCCCCAGAGCTTTAGCCACCCGCACCGATTCCTCCACCTCGTCCTTGAAGGTATCCACCAGGGCGACACGGGGGACTTCCTTAGGCATATGCTTATCGAAGGCTTTGGTGGCTTCGACGGTATCGCCGATAACAAGTATGAGGGCGTGAGGTATTGTCCCCGAAGGCTCGACGCCGGCCAGCTTAGCCCCGGCGATGCTAGAACAGCCGACGCAGCCGCCGACAATAGCCGCGTAGTCCATTATTCCCGCCACGCTAGGGTAGACATGACGGGCGCCGAAGCTGATAACGGGTATTCCCCCGGCGGCTTCGACGCACTCCCTTGCCGCCGTCGCCCAGCCACTGCAGTGAGCCAGTATGCCGTCAATGGCCGTCTCGTAGAGCCCGTAGCTCTGGTAGGGGGCGGTGATGCGTAGCACCACCTCATGCTCCGACATGCTGTCGCCCTCGGCCAGCGCCCATACCTGGCTCTTTTCTTTGGGCAGGACCTTGCTCAGCAGCGCCTTGACCTCGTCCATGCCGCATAATACCCCCGCCCGGCTGGCAAAGAACTCCATGGTCGTCACCGGGTTAAGACCTTCTTTGCGCAGTATCTCCACGGTGCGGGCGAAGTAGATATCAGCCGTCTCCCCGGAGAGGACGTCTTCGCTGGGCACGAACTTGGCCGGCCTGGCGCGGCTGGTGATGACGTTGGTCAGCTTTGCCCCCAGCGTGTTCTCGATGTAGTCCAGGGCGAAGTGGTGTGACTTCTCATCAAAAGAGGCGACGCAGTCCACCGGCACCTCGACCTCATAGCCGCGGATTCTGGCGTCAGCCACCGCGTAGAGGACGCAGATGTGCGTGCAGACCCCGCAGACGATTATCTTCTTTGGCTTTAGTTTCTTGAGCTTTGCTTCGAGCGTGGTGCCGAAAAAGGCGCTGTAGGTCTTCTTGGGGATTACCTCGCCCTTATATTTAGTCAGCTCAGGGATGACCTCGGCCTCGGCCGTGCCCTCGATGGCGTGGGGGGGGAACATCTTGAACTCAGGGTCGTCGGGGGCGTGGTGGTCGCTTAAGTAAAACACCTTGGAGCCCTTGGCAGTCTCCTTTTCCAGCAGGCGTTGAACATTGGGGATGATGCGCCGCGCGCCCTCTCCACAATAGAGGGGATAACCCTCCTCCAGGAATCCCTTAAGCATATCGGAAACCAGTACTACGTTCATAAGCCCAACCCCCCTCTCATATTAATGCCTGAAGTGCCTGACGCCGGTAAAGACCATGGCCATATTATGGGCGTCAGCCGCCTTGATTGAATCTTCGTCCCTTATCGAGCCGCCGGGCTGGATAATAGCGCTGACCCCGGCCTTAGCCGCCGCCTCGACGACATCGGGGAAGGGGAACATGGCGTCCGAAGCCAGGACGCTGCCCTTGACCCTGTCGGCTGCCTTCTCGATGGCGATGCGGGCGCTAATGATGCGGCTGGGCTGTCCGGCGCCCATGCCCAGAATCGTCCTGTCCTTGACCAGCACGATGGCGTTGGACTTTATGTGCTTGACCACCCTCCAGGCGAAGAGCAGGTCAGCTATTTCTTCCTTTGTCGGCTTTTTCTTGGTTACCGTTTTGAGCTCGACCTTTCCCTCGGGCAGGGAATCGGAGTCCTGCACCAGGAAACCGCCCTTGACGCGGCGGAAGTCGAGATAGCCGGGCAACGCCTTGCCGTAGCCGGGGGGAAGTTTTGCCAGCAGGATGCGCAGGTCCTTCTTGGTCTGCAGCAGCTTTAGCGCCTCCGGCTCGTATTCGGGGGCGATGACAATTTCGTAGAAGACGGGCTTCATCTCTTTAGCCATAGCCAGCGTGACCTTGCGGTTTGAAGCCACGATGCCGCCGAAGGCAGCCACCGTGTCGCCGCTGAAGGCGCGCCGATAGGCCTCGGCGATATCGTCGTAGCTGGCCAAGCCGCAGGGATTGGTGTGCTTGATAACAGCCACCGTGGGCGCGGCGAAGTCGGTTACCGCCCCCCAGGCGGCGTCGGCGTCCAAAATATTGTTGAAGGAGAGCGCCTTGCCCCCTAATTGCTCGGCCCAGGTGATGCCGGTCTCAGCCTCGCCTAACGTCGGCTCGGCATAGAAGGCAGCCTGCTGATGGGGGTTCTCACCGTAGCGCAGCCCATAGCGTTTCTTTAGGGCGACGGTCATATTCTCGGGGAAGCCCTCCTCATCCTTCCTGAGGTATTGGGATATAGCGGTGTCGTAGAGCGCCACGTGCTGGAAAGCCTTCTGCGCCAGCCGTTTGCGCTCAGGTAAGTCAACCTTCCCCTTTTTCAGCTTTTCCAGGACGAGCGGGTAGTCGGCGGGGTCGACGACCACGATGACGCTGGGGAAGTTCTTAGCCGAGGCCCGAATCATGGTCGGACCGCCGATATCGATGTTCTCCAGCGCTTCGTCGAGGGTGACCCCCTTCTTGGAGACCGTCTGGACGAAGGGGTAGAGGTTGACCGCCACCAGGTCGATTTCGCCGATATTGTGCTTTTTCAGCTCCTCCATGTGGGCAGCCAGCTTGCGGTTGGCCAGTATGCCGCCGTGGACCATGGGGTGCAGGGTTTTTACTCTACCATCGAGGATTTCGGGGAAGCCCGTTATCTCGGAGACGCTTTTCACCGGAACCTTGGCTTCGGCCAGCGCCTTTTTGGTGCCGCCGGTAGAGAAAATCTCAAAGCCCAGCTGGCTCAGCCCCTTAGCGAAGTCGGTTACCCCCGTCTTGTCGGAAACGCTGATTATGGCTCGCATAAAAACCTCCGTTTAGTTTTCGCGCCGCATTAGCCTTACTATCCCCAGAAAGAAGTTCATCTGGGGCACTCTTTCCATGTAGCGTTTGTAGTCGCCGCCGAATTTCTTTACCAGCAGTTTGTCTTCTTCTATACAGCCCAAGTAGACAACCACCGTGCCGACGACGCCGAGCACACCAAAAAGCCAGTGCGGGTACCATAACAATGTGGTCAGAAATATGGCTATAATCCCGCCCGTGTACTGCGGGTGGCGGACGATAGCGTAAATCCCGCTATCAACCAGGCGGGTGGTCTCGACAAACGATTTCCCTTTGGAAACCCCACCCCGCCGCGGGAACATTATTATCGGCGCCATGACCAGTATCATACCACCAACCAGGGTAACCCAGCCTATGATGTAAAGCGGCAGGTAGGTTTCCGCATCGATAACGCCGGTTAAAACAAGAGGATTGACCGGGAAACAAGCTATGCCCAGGACGGTCAGCAGTATCGCCCAGAGAATGTCCTTTTTAGACCTTTTCGCGGTTGCCATATCCCCCTCACCTACTCAATGATTACCCTCGCCCCCTTCTGCTTTATCACCTCGCCGATAACCTTGGTATCGGGCAGGGCTTTGGTGATATGACCAACATTATTGCCCGAACAGATTATAACCATACCGACGCCCATATTAAAGACGTGATACATCTCGTCGCGGTCAACGTTGCCCCTTTTTTGAATAAGACTAAAGATGGGTGGGATTGACCAGCTCTGGCTATTGAACTTAGCCGCCAGGCCTTCAGGCAAAACGCGGGGCACGTTATCAATCAAGCCGCCACCGGTGACATGCGCCATGCCCTTGATAAACGGCAACAGCGGCTTCAGCTGGTTGTAGTAGCAGGTGTGCGGCTCTAGAAGCGCCTCACCGACGGTCTTATCCAGCTCAGGGTATTTTTTATTCAGCGCCTTACGACTGTCGCCGAAGATTTTACGGGCCAGCGTATAGCCATTGGTATGCAGCCCGTTCGAGGTCAAGCCGATTATGGTATCGCCGGCGACAATATCCTTACCCGCGATAATCTTATCTTTTTCCACCACCCCGACGACGAAGCCGGCTAAATCGAAGTCGTCGCCGCTATAGATGTCGGGCATCTCAGCCGTCTCCCCGCCGATAAGGGGGCAGTCGATGTTTCCGCAGGCCTTAGCCAGCCCACTGACGATAGCCGCCACTCTCTCCGGTATGAGCCTGCCGATGCCGATGTAATCAAGGAAAAACAGGGGCTTGGCGCCGCAGCTAAAAATATCGTTGACGCAGTGATTTACGATGTCGATACCAATGGTATCGTATTTGCCCAAGGCGACGGCAATCTTGATTTTGGTGCCCACGGAGTCGGTGCTGGAGACGAGGACGGGCTTATCGTAGCCCTTGAACTCGAACATACCGCTAAAGAAGCCAACGTCACTCAGCACCTCGGGGCGGTGGGTGGCGCTGACCAGCTTGCCGATAAGGCGGTTGGAAACGTTCTTGGCATCGATATCGACACCGGCTTTGGCATAGCTTTCTTTAATCGCCCTGCCTCCCTTAATAACTAGTTAGATACCAGCTATTAATAATGGATTAAAGTCCTGGTGTCAAGCAGGATAAAGCTAACCTACCCTTGCTTGATGCCAAACGGGCTGCTATATTCCTCGGCCGGCATTGAGCTTTCCAGCGCCAGCTTGTCCATCTCAATCTGCACCGGTATGGGGTAGTCGCCGGTAAAGCAGGCCAGGCAGAACATATCCTTGGGTAAGCCGATCGCCTTAATCAGGCCGTCAATGCTTAAGTAGCCCAACGAGTCGGCGCCGATAAAATCCCTGACCTCAGGTACGGTCTTCTGCGCCGCAATCAGCTCCCAGCGGCTGGCCATATCGACACCGAAGAAGCAGGGGTAGCGGATGGGTGGAGCACAGATGCGCATATGGACCTCTTTAGCCCCCGCCCTCCTCAGCAGCTTCACCACCTTGGGGGTGGTGGTGCCCCGAACGATGCTATCGTCGATGACCACCAGTCGCTGGCCATCCAGCATCTGGGGGAGGGGGTTGAATTTCAGCTGAACGCCGAGGTCCCTGATGCGCTGGTCGGGCTCAATAAAGGTGCGGCCTACATAGCGGTTCTTGAGCAGTCCCTCGCACAGGGGTATCCCCGAAGCGCGGGAATAGCCGATGCCGGCGATGGTAGCCGAATCGGGCACGCCCATAACCAGGTCGGCGGCTACCGGGTGTTCCTCAGCCAGAACCTCACCCATCGCCTGCCTGGCCGGGTAAAGCAGCCGCCCGTCAATCACCGAATCAGGGCGGGCGAAGTAGATATACTCGAAGACACACAAAGCCTGTCGCTCTGCCTTTTCACGGTAGCTTTTAAGGCCGTTCTCGTTGATAGCGATTATCTCGCCGGGCTCGACCTCGCGCAAGAATTTAGCGCCGATATGGTCTAGGGCGCAACTCTCTGAGGCAATAACCCAGCCGCCATTAAGCGTCCCCAGGCATAGCGGGCGCACGCCCAGAGGGCCGCGGACGGCATAGAGGCTGCGGTTGGTCAGCAGGGTCAGGGAATAAGCCCCCTGGAGGCGGTGCATGGCGTAGCGTATCTTGGCTACCCAGTCTTTAGCCGGAGAGGAGAGGATAAGGTTGGCCAGGACCTCGGTATCGGTGGAGCCGCGGAAGCTGTAGCCCTGCTCGCAGAGTTCCTGGTAGAGGTGCTCGGCGTTAACGATGTTGCCGTTATGGGCGACGGCGATGGTATTGGCGCCCTTACCGACAACGAGGGGCTGGACGTTGGTTATGCGGTTGGAACCACGGGTGGAGTAGCGATTGTGACCTATAGCGAAGTCGCCGCTGAGCTGGCTTAGGGAATCCTCAGTAAAGACCTGGGAGACCAGCCCCAGCTCGGCGTAAACCTGTAGCCTCTTACCGTTGGAGGTGGCAATACCGGCACTTTCCTGGCCGCGGTGTTGAAGAGCAAATAAAGCAAAAAAGGTAAGGCGGGCTACATCTTCTCCGGGTGCATAGACCCCAAAAACGCCGCAACTTTCCTGCAAGCTACTCGCCTCTCAATCCACCCTGACTGCCCCTACATCTAAATTATAACTAATCTATAGCCAGAGGTCAATTTTTCTTACGCAGGAGATTGCTTCGTTGCTTCGCTCCTCGCAATGACACTATTGTCCAAGGGTGGGGAGAGAGAATTAAAAGGGTTACACCCTTTTAGGGTGGGTATTGGGTGGGTCAGAAAAACGTACGCTAACAAGGTGAGGTTAAGGAAGGGATTTCAGCCAGTCCAGAATTATCGCCATCGCCTTTTCATCATGGCGCAGCCGGTGCCCGGCTCCCTCCACAATGGCCAGCCGCTTGGGCTCGCCAGCCTTGGCATATAGTCTGTAGGCGTCATCAACGCTGACGGTCTCATCCTGGTCACCGTGTATTATGAGCAGGGGGCGGGGCGAAATCCGGGCTATATAGTCAATGGGCCTGACCTGCTTGAAACCATCAAGCCACGCTTGAGGGGAGGCGGGAAAATCCTTGTCCCTGATGGCACCGATGCCGCGGAAATGCTCAACAAGAGACCGCGGTTCACCGCGTATCCAGAGCTTAAACTCTGCCGGGCAGGCGCCGGCCGCTACCGATGTCACCCGATTATCCCTGGCGGCTACATATATCGAGACCGCCGCCCCACCGCTAAAGCCGAGCAGCGATAACCACGACTTATCCACCTCATCTAAAGCGTAAAGGTAATCGAGCATCGCCGCCAGGTCTTCCGTCCAGCCCAGCATGTCCAGGTTGCCACCGCTTAAGCCCGTCCCCCGAAAGTTAAAAATGAGCACGGCCAGGCCATTGGAGCAGAGGTATTCCGCTAGCGCGGCGTAGCCCACGGCGCTGGGGTCGGGGGGCCCGGCGGGGATACCGTGGCAGGTGCAGACGGTGTGATAGGGCGCGTCGCCCTCAGGCAGGTAAAGCTGCCCGACTATATCAACGTTATCTACCTCCAAGGTCACCGGCTCAATACGCATTATCTCAACCTCAAGAGAACAAAAAACTCCCGGTTGCCCTCGGCGCCCAGGATAGGCGAAGCCACCACCCCTCCCAACCTGAAGTCGTTCCCTACCGCCCAGGCGATGAACCGCCCCAGGACGCGGGCGTGAATTAGGGGTTGCTTGACGATACCTCCCTTGCCCACCTCGTTGCGTTTGGCCTCAAACTGTGGCTTGAGCAGCACCACCAGGTAGCCATCGTCCTTAAGCAGGCGAGCTACCGACGGTATCACCTTCTCCACCGAGATAAAGGAAAGGTCTATGGTCGCCAGGTCTACCTTCTCCGGCAGTGAGATGGGATAGCGGGCGTTCACCCGTTCCATAACCACCACCCGCCTGTCCTGCCTCAGGCGGTAGTCGAGCTGGCCGTAGCCCACATCCAGAGCGTAGACGCGGCTGGCCCCCCTCTGGAGCAAGCAGTCGGTAAAGCCGCCCGTCGAGGCGCCGATGTCAGCCGCTACCTTGGAGGAAACATCGAGCCGGAACTCCTCAAGGGCGTGGTCGAGCTTGATGCCGCCGCGGCTGACGAAGGGGGGCGGCTGGAGAAGGGTAATCACCGCCTCTTCGGCTACCAGCGTCCCCGGCTTGATGGCGGCTTTTCCCCCCACCCTGACCTCCCCGGCCATAATCAGTGCCTGAGCCTTGGCCCGGCTCTCCACCAGACCCCTTTCCACCAGCAGGCTGTCGATTCTACGCTTAGTCACCGCTGGTTATCATAGCAACCAAGAGGCTTGAAAGCAAGGAGAGATTAGCGACAAAGCAATCTCCCTGTCATTCCCGTGAAGACGGAAATCCAGTTTCTCAATGGCCTACCCACCTTGTCAGCGAACGTTTTTGTGTCCCACCCAATACCCACCCAATAAGGGTTAGACCCTTATATATCTCTTATCTGGGTCACGCCACGCATCCCCGCTTTTTGGGGAGTTGAAGAGGGGGCGAAGCCCACTCTGGAAAAGACTTCTGTTGGGTGGGCAGGGTGGGACGAAATACTTACGCTAAACAAGGTGGGGTGGGTGGACAAAATCCCCCTTAATCCCCCTTAATCCCCCTTCACTAAAGGGGGAAACAGAATAAATAGACATAACCACCCCCTATCTAGTAACATTAGATAGGAGAATAAATTGCACGATACTATACGGCAAAAGTTCATCAGGCTGATAAAAGAGCACGGGCTTGAGGGTGAGGAGGTCATCGTCAAGGCGGCTGCCCTCTCCCCGGAGCAGGCTATCGGCAACCCCGAAGACAAAGACTACCCGCTGGTGAAGGGGGATGAACGGCTGATGCAGGCCGAGTTCAGGGGCTCACGCGGACATGCCTTCACCGACCTCTACGGCAACTTCAGCGGGCGTTTGGCCGACATCGCCCAGATGGACTTAAACAACAACTTCCGGAGAGCGGTATTCATCTCCAGCCTCAACGCCGTGATGAATCACCTGGGACTGGCCAGCCGGACGATACACTGCAAGGATAAGCAGCCGCGCGAGTGTGCCGCCGAGCTGGCCAGCTATATTAAAGAGAACTACGGCCAGCCCAAAATAGCTATGGTCGGCTTTCAGCCCCGGATGGTGGAGGCGTTGGCCAGGCAGTTTGAGATAAGGGTAAGCGATATGGACGAGGCGAATATCGGCCAGGAAAAGTTCGGGGTGAAGATAGACGACCCCAGCCGCACCAAGGAGAACCTGGAATGGTGCGACATCGCCCTGGTGACCGGCACCACCATCGTAAACGATACCATAGACCAGTTTCTCACCGCCAAGCCGGCGATATTCTATGGCGTGACTATCGCCGGTGCCGCCAAACTACAGGGCTTGAACCGATTCTGCCCCCTCGGCAGCTAAGCCCTTGCATTGCCACAAGTCGGGTGTTAAAATTCCCCCCAGATGAAGGTCTTCAAGGTCGTACTGCTGGTTATCCTTGGCATCTGCCTTTCCCTATCTCTATTAGTCTTCGGCTTGGCGCTGACATTGAATCAGAGCCTCCTCAACCCCGATTTCATCGTTGAGCATTTGGAGAGGCTCGATATAGCGGCGGTGGCCGAAGAAGCAGTTATAGACCAGATTCCAGACGAGGCGGCGGACTTTATGGGCGAGTCTCTCGATGAAGTCCTGGTGGATACCATCGCCGACATCGAGGACTGGCTGGAGGAACAGGCAGAAGAAGCCATCTACGTCTTCTATGACTACCTTGAGGGCAGGAGCGAGACCCTGAGCCTGATAATCTCGCTGGAGACGGTGAAGGCGAGCTTCCGGGCCAACCTGCTGGCGGCCATATTAGCTTCGCCGCCGCCCGATCTGGTCGGCCTAACACCGGCAGAGATAGAGCTTCAGTTCAATGAATACTGGAGCCAGATTGATGAGGAAGTGCCATCGACACTGGAGCTCGATGAGACCGAGCTCGACGCCGAGGTCATGGAGCAAATCCTGCGTGCCCGGCAGTACGTCAGCTACTTCAACACGGCCTTTATCGTGCTGATTGCCTTCAGCCTGTTGATGATACTGCTCATTATACTGGCGCAATTCTCGGTGCGGGGCAGCACCCGCCAGCTGGGTATAACCTTCTTGAGCGTCGGCGCCGTAAGCCTGGCGGGCGCCTTTATCGCCAGGAGCGTCATCAACAGCCAGCTGACCACCAGCGACCTGCCCGCTACCCTGCAGACCTGGGCGCCTGAGGTCGTCACCGACGTGCTTACGCCTCTGGGCATATACGCCATCGGGCTGCTCGCAGTGGGCATAGCCCTGACTATCGTCTCCTTCGTCTATAAGGGAGGCGGGGACGAGTACGATTTCTACTAATAGGGCTTTTGCCGCCCTTCCCTCTCCACGATGAGCTTGAGGCCCTTCTGCCCGACCACGGTCACCTCGGCGCCGGCCTCTATCTTCCGACCCGCCGATTTCGCCTTCCAGAGCTCACCCTTGATCCTGACCATACCCTCGGGGTCAAGTCTCCTGACCACCTCCCCCCTCGTCCCCAGCATATCCGATAAGCCGCCCTCGGGCTTTCTCTTCAGCGCCCGGCTGCCCAGGCGGTAGCTGAAGACGGCAAAGCCCACCCAGGCCAGCATGATGATAATAAGCACGGCCAAGGGCAGGTGGACGTCTATCTTGGGCAGAAGCCAGAGGCCGACCACAGCGATGGCGGCTTCCTCGAGGGCAGTGGTGATGATGGCGATTATGAGGCGGGTGGTCATCATGGTGGTACTATTATAGCAGGATGGAGAGGATTTTTATCAAGGTATTGACAAAGCGCAAAAACGATATTACATTAGCCTCACAGGGACAAAGAACAATCGTATGGGCACAGACCTCATATAGTCTTAAGGAGATGCAGTGGATGACACAAGAGCACCGGAACCGCTAACTAATATGGTGGCGGCTGGTGCCCTTTTAATTACGGCACGCTAACCAAAACTCATCATAAAGGAGGTGTAAAAATGGGATTGTTTAAAAAGGATCCCATTAAACAGATTAGCAAGCTTATTCAGGTACGTGAAGAGGCATGCGCTAAAGAAGAATGGGGAAAAGCGATAGAAGCCGGAGAAAAGCTGGCACAGATATTTATGGAGAATGGGGATAAAGAAAGGGAAGGTGTAGTTTACAACAACATGGCCACTGATTATCTGAGCGCACGAAATGCCAAGGAGGCCATTAAATGCGGTGAGAAAGCCCTGGAGATTGCCAAAGATATTGCTAACAAGCAATTAGAGGGCGGCTGTTATTCCACGCTAGGTTCTGCCTACAGAGAGAGCCGCGATTTCAAAAAAGCAATTGAATACCATCAGAAATCATTGAAAATTGGCAAAGCCATCAATAATACGGGCTTGGAATTCTATGGATATGTGGGGTTAGGGCAAGACTATCGCAAGTCAAAAGATTTCGACAAAGCGATTGAATCTTGTGAGAAAGCCTTGGGAATCGCTAAAAGTGTTGGAGATAGAAAAAACACAGCCGGTGTACACATACAGCTAGTCGAAATCTACAAGAGCATGAAGAATCGCAAAAAAGCCGCGGAACATGCTGAGAAAGCCAAGACGCTCCTCTGGCTTTAACCCGGAAGTGGAAAATAGAGCGGAACCGCTAAGCTTCGCTCCTCACCAAGACAGCTTAGCCTACTCTGTTGCCCACCCTCAAATATGGGTGCTATAATGACCCCATTATGAAACTGAGCCGTGAAGAAGTGCTGCACATCGCCCGCCTGGCGCGGGTGGGCCTGACCGACGAGGATGTCGACCGCCTGCGGGAGCAGCTATCCAACATCCTGGAAAACTTCGAAGCCCTGAAGCAGGTGGATACCACCGATGTTCCCCCTACCGCCCAGTCCATCCCCCTGCAGAACGTAACCAAGGACGACGTGGTCAAACCCTCCCTACCCCAGGAGCAGACGCTGGCTAACGCACCCCGCAAGGAGGGGGAATACTTACGGGTAAAGGCAGTGCTGGAATGACAGCGACACAGTTGACCATACACGAAGCCCACGAGCAGCTCAAGGACAAGAAGATATCCTCGGTGGAACTGACCAAAGCCTGCCTGGAGCG
Organism: uncultured Dehalococcoidales bacterium; assembly: GCA_964396645.1. Classification (GTDB taxonomy): domain Bacteria; phylum Chloroflexota; class Dehalococcoidia; order Dehalococcoidales; family BS750m-G39; genus E44-bin88. The sequence continues at coordinate 3,111 of CAYNFV010000010.1, read as the reverse complement.
CATCGAGAAGGTCGAGCCTAAACTCAAAGCCCTGGTCAGCGTTACCGGGGAGCTGGCGCTAAAACAGGCTGAAAAAGCCGACCAGCGCATCGCCAAGGGCGACATCGAGCCCCTCACCGGCATACCGGTGGTGCTAAAAGATGTGCTTTGCACCAAGGGGGTAAAGACTACCTGCTCGTCGAAGATGCTGGAAAACTTTGTTCCCCCCTACGACGCCACCGTCGTCGAGAAACTGAATAGCTGCGGCGCGGTGACGGTGGGCAAGGCCAACATGGACGAGTTCGCCATGGGCTCCTCCACCGAGCACTCCGCCTTCTTCCCCACCCACAACCCCTGGGACCTGGACCGGGTTCCCGGTGGCTCCAGCGGCGGCTCGGCGGTGGCGGTTGCCGCCGACGAATGCATCTTCTCTTTAGGTTCGGATACCGGCGGCAGCATACGCCAGCCCGCCGGCTTTTGCAGCGTGGTCGGCATGAAGCCTACCTACGGGCGGGTCAGCCGCTACGGGCTGGTCGCCTTCGCCAGCTCGCTCGACCAGATTGGGCCATTAACTAAAGACGTCACCGACTGCGCCTTGGTGATGAACGCCATCGCCGGCTTCGACAACAGGGACTCGACCTCGGTGCCCCAGCCCGTCCCCGACTACACCAAAGCCTTAAGCAACGACCTCAAAGGGCTTAAGCTGGGTGTGCCAAAAGAGTACTTCGTCAAGGGGATGCAGGCCGAGGTCGAGAAGGCCTTAGAAGAGGCTATCAAAAAGCTGGAAGGACTGGGGGCCGAAGTTGACCGGGAGGCAGCTCTCCCCAGTACCCCCCACGCCCTGGCCGTCTACTATATCATCGCCCCATCGGAGGCATCGGCCAACCTGGCCCGCTACGACGGGGTCAAGTACGGCTTCTCCTACCGCGACGCCGACAGCATGTGGGATGCCATGGAGAAGACCCGGCAGTACGGCTTCGGCGAGGAGGTCAAGCGGCGCATCATGCTCGGCACCTACGCCCTCTCCGCCGGCTACTACGACGCCTACTACCTCAAAGCCCAGAAGGTGCGTACATTGATTCGGCGCGAGTTCGACCAGGCTTTCAAAAAATACGACGCACTGGTCACCCCCACCTCCCCCACCGTCCCCTTCAAGATTGGGGAAAAGCTCGACGACCCGGTGCAGATGTATTTAAGCGACGTTTGCACGTTACCCATAAACATCGCCGGCGTGCCCGGCATTTCCATCCCCGCCGGCTTCAGCAACGGGCTGCCCATCGGGATGCAGTTTATCGGCAAGCCCTTCGGGGAGGAAACTATATTGAAGGTCGCCCATGCCTACGAGCAGGCGACGGAGTGGCACAAGATGAGGGCAGAAATATAAAAGAGGGGGTGTAGGGGGTATCACTGGTAGAGTATCAAGATGGTACACTACTTAATTGAGTTTAGATTTCACGGATATGCTAAAAAATACGCAAAACACTTGATACACGAGGTGGCCAGGAAATTCAAGGTTAAAGGCGTTACGCGAAACCGAGCAGTGCCCCACATCACCCTCTTCGGCCCATTTACTACCAGACAGGTAGGGAAGGTGGTTTCAGAACTAATAGAAGTCGGAAGGGAGTTTTCTCTGGTTCCTTTTATAGTTAAAGGTTTCAATTATTTTGACAATAAACAAAAAGTCATTTACCTTGATATAGACCCTTCTGCAGAACTGAAAGACTTACGAAGGAAGCTGGCACAAAAATTAAGCAAGATTTCTGACTCACAACCGTGGGATGACAAACAGCAGTTTCAGTTTCACTCAACGGTTGCCTTCAGGGATATTGATAGGAAATTCCCCAAAATCTGGAAATACATAAAGGACAAGGAAGAACCAAATATCAAACAACACCTTCTAAGAATCACGATTATAAAAGGGGGGAGAATACTCTACGAATACGACCTGATTCTCAAAAAACTTTTGACTCGTAAGCAAGCATTAAGCAGGTATTGGTTTAATAAGACGATAAAGAATTATAAGGACTGCCTGGCTTCTTAAATCGGGCGGGGAGAGAGAATTAAAAGGGTCACACCCTTTTAGGGTGGGTATCGGGTGGGAAGAAACACCTGGGGGTGGGGAAAAAGAAGAGGAGATTGCTTCGTCGCTGCGCTCCTCACAATGACAATAGAGGGGAAGAATAGTGGAAATTAGTTGCTTAGTCTGTGACAAGAGAATAGAGATACCGGAATTCATCGACACCGAAAACTACGACGGCCAGATAAGCTGTCCCGCCTGCCATTCGCTGCTGCACGTGAAGCTCTATAAATCCAAGCTCAGGAAATACGATGTGGTGGAGAGGGGGGCGGAAAATACCGTAGCCGCCGCCAGCAACCCCATACAGCGCATCGGCGGGGAGCTGGTGGACGTGGAGAGCGTGGCCAGATACAACCCCTTAAGGGACTACCTGGCCAGCTATAGAGCCAGTCAGCTGAACCTGACCTTCGGCTATATCGAGAGCATACTGAAGTTCGAGCTGGAAACCGCCGCCTACACCTTCAAATCGTGGTGGGAAAACAACCGCCAAAACCCCCAGGCGATGGCCTGGCTGGAAGCGGGATGGGAGGTGGAAGATGTCGACCTGCAACGAGAAGGCGTCGTCTTCAAGCGGGTCAGGACCCGACAACCCCAAAGTTAGCTGCTATTCGGGGCAGTCATATGCCGAAAGACCCGTCTCTTTCAGCTGGGAAGATAAGGAATACCTGGTCGCCGAGATAGAGGCGGAGTGGCGGGGGGTGGGCACCAAAAACTTCCGGGTCAGGACAAAAGACAACAAACTTTTCCAGCTATGCTATAATGAGTCCCAAGACCAGTGGTCATTGACCGAGCTGGTAAGGAGTTAGCCATGTTAAAAGAGATTCTAAAGATACTGGAGAAGGACGCTAAAGCCACGCCCAAGCAGATAGCCACCATGACCGGCGACAGCGCCGACGAGGTGAGCAAGCTCATCAAGAAGGCGGAGGCCGACCGCACCATCCTGAAATACAAGACCATCGTCAACTGGGACAAGGTGGGCGACGAAGAGGTGAGCGCCTTAATCGAGGTCAGGATTGCCCCGCAGCGGGACGTCGGCTTCGATTCCATCGCCGAGC
>CAYNFV010000009.1:0-21686 GCA_964396645.1 uncultured Dehalococcoidales bacterium | reverse complement strand
ACACCCTATCGTAGTCGCGATAGCCCTGCGCATACAGGGCGTAAGCCCATGACTCAGCTGACCACTCCCAGTCCTGCCAGGTCTCCGGGTGATAGACAGGCTGACCGGTGGTGCCGCTGGTCTGGCGATATTCGGTTACCTGCTCTAAGGGTACCGAAAGAATAGTGCCGTACGGGTAAGGCTCTTTGCCTTGTGCCTCCCTCAGCATTGACTTTTCCGTCTTGGGGACTTTAGTTATATCATCAAGAGTTTTAATATCTCCGGGCTCAAGACCAGCCTCTTTATAGAGGCTACGATAGAACGGCGAATTTTGGTAAGCCCACTTGAGGATTTTCTTAAACTTCTTTAGCTGAAACTGCTGCAGCTTTTCGCGCGGCAGTGTCTCCATGATTGGGTTCCAGTACTCTCCTGAATTCATATCTGCCCCCTGCGGGTTAATAAATATCTTTAAGTGCTATCATATCATAGTTTGCGGGGTTAAAATCCGTCCCCTTTAGCCAGATTTTGCAAAATAGCGCTTTTTTCTTCATAATAGCCGCAGAATGAGCAGGAGGTAGACATGACGACAATAGCCGAGTTCAACAGCTACGGGGAGGAGGTGGAGAAGCTGGTACGGCTCAAGACACTCCCGATAGCGGTCAAGATGCTGGAAAAGGAAGCCGATATTCCCAAAGAAGCCATCAGGCCCAAGAGAGACCGTGGCCATCACCTCGCCCAGTGTCAGGTTTTTGCCCTCACCCGCCGCAAGGGGGAGACGATAGCCATGCTCAAAGAAGATAACTGGTGCTGGGCGCCGCTAATCGGCTACGGGCTGGTGCCGCCCTTCGATGAAAAGACCATTTCCCCGATGATATATATTGTGGAGAACATGAAGGCGGCCCAGAAGATGCTCAAGGTCTTTCCCCGCTTCGAGCAGGGGAAGTACATCGGCATACTCACCGCCCCCCTGAAGACAGCCACCTTTAAGCCGGATATGATACTAATCTATTCCAATACCGCCCAGCTGCGCAGTATGCTGATGGCGATTAAGTATAAAAAGGGCAACCTGGTGAAATCCGAGTTTGACCCCATAGACTCTTGCGTCTACTCTATCGTGCCCGTGATACAAAACGGAGAATACCGCATTACCCTGCCCGACCCCGGTGAGTTCGAGCGGGCGATGGCGGAAGAAGGCGAGATTATCCTTTCCGTACCGGCAGCTAAGCTGGAAGAGCTGGTAACGGGGCTAAGGTTCTTTGAGGAGCTAAAGCTGGGCTATAGCCACCTTAACATGCAGATGACGCCCGATTTCCCCCAACCCCCCTTCTATGAGGAGCTCTTTAAGGTGTGGGGGCTGGATGCCCCGCCTAAAAAATAATAGACTGTTGACTTTTTGCTCAGGCATTAGTATACTCGCCCTGTTTGCACCTTCCCATTCCAGACCAAGTCTATTATTAATAGTTAAGGGGATAAACGCATGCCAAAAGACTTTATTACTCAGCTGGCCGATCTGGAGGAAGAGGAGGTCATCAAGCTGGTCAAACAAAGACTTGAAGCCGGCGACGGGGCACTGGCTATCCTGGAGGACAGCCGTAAAGCCATGGAAATAGTCGGCGACCGCTTCGTCAAAAATCAATACTTCATTCCCGAGCTGGTCTATTCCGGTGAGCTGCTCAGGCAAATTACCGAGCTGGTTAAACCCCACCTTGTCCAGTCGGGCGAGACCAAGCACCTGGGCGAGGTGGTTATCGGCACCGTAGCCGGTGACATTCACGATATCGGACTTAATATCGTCGACTTTATGCTCGGCGTCAACGGTTTTAAGGTCTATAACCTGGGTGTTGACGTTCCCGCCGAGAAGTTCGTCGAGAAGATGAAGGAGACATCAGCCCCGGTATTGGGCTTAAGCGGCTTTTTGACCCTTGCCTTCGACGCCATGAAGGACACGGTGGTGGCTCTGGAGGCGGCCGGCATCAGGGGCAAGATGAAGATAATGATTGGTGGCGGCCAGATTGATGATGAGATCGTGAAATACGCCAAGGCTGATGCCTACGGCAAGGATGCCATGGCGGCGGTTTTCCTGGCTAAAAAATGGATAGGCGGCAATTAAGCTTGGAAAAGAAATGGGAAGAACTATCCTGGCAGGAAAAACGGGAGGAGCGGTTTAAGCGCTGGCTTTCGCAGGATATAAAATTCGCCAATTCCCAAGCGGAAAAGCTTTACAAGGAACGGGTAACCCGTTTCGTTAAAGCCATCAAGCTGGAGGAACCTGACCGCGTACCGGTTATGCTGCCGGCGGCCTTTTACCCGGCCTATTATTCCGGTTACACTCTGAAGGATATTATGTACGACTATGATGTCCTGAAAAATTCTTGGTTGAAGTTCATGAACGAGTTTGGCGATATGGACTCGTTCGGCGGCCCCGGCCTCGTTTTTCCCGGCAAGGTAGTGGACATGATTGACTACAAATTGATGAAATGGCCCGGGCACGGCCTAGCCGATGACTCTCAGAGCTACCAGTTCGTTGAGGGCGAATATATGCCGCCCGAGGAATACGATGACCTCATCAGGGACCCCGCCGATTACCTGATGAGGTATTTTTTACCCCGTTCCGTAGGCGCTTTGGCCCCCTGGAGCAAGTTAGGCCCGATGACGGCCTTTGTCGGTATACCGGTATGGTATGTCAGTCAGTTCGGCGATCCCGATATCCGCAAGTCCTACCAGATCTTGCTTGAGGCCGGTCAGGAGTGTAACAGGTGGATGGAGGCTGTCATGGAGGTCAGCCAGGCGTCGCTGGAAGCCGGCTATCCTTCCATCTGGGGCGGCTTGAACGGGGCACCCTATGACTTTATTGGTGATATGTTGAGGGGAACGGCGGGGGTAATGATGGATATGTTCAAGCGTCCCGATAAGCTGCAAAAGGCTATGGAGAGACTGGTGCCCATCGCTATTAACGAAACCGTAAGTATGGCTGATGCCTTGGACTGCCCCATCATATTCATGCCGTTGCATAAAGGTACGGGAGGTTTCATGTCCAACGAGCAGTTTAAGACCTTCTACTGGCCCACCTTCAAGGAGGTGATGATAGGTATAATCAATGAAGGTCTGGTGCCGATACCCTTCGCCGAGGGTGACTACGAGCCGCGGCTGGAGATTATCAAGGACATGCCCCGCAGTTCGGTAGTGTGGTGGTTTGAGCGTATGGACATGGCTAAGGCTAAAAAGGTTCTCGGCGACACCGCCGGCATTGCCGGCAATGTGCCTGTCTCGGTGTTGTGCACCGGCACTCCCCAGGAGGTTAAGGAACAATGCCGTAAGGTCATTGAGAGTTGTGCTAAAGGCGGTGGTTACATACTGACGGGGAGCGCTGGGGTGGAGAGGGGGAATCCCGATAACCTGCGCGCTATGATGGAGGCGGCCAAGGAATACGGCGTCTACAAATAGCTCGAAACCCCGACGGAGGTTTTAAGATGGAAAAGAAATGGGAAGAGTTATCTTGGCAAGAAAAACGGGAAGAACGGTTTAAGCGGTGGCTCTCTCCAGATGTGAAGTTCGCCAGTCCGCAAGCGGAAAAGTTGTATAAGGAGAGGGCAACCAGATTCATTAAAGCCATCAAACTGGAGGAACCGGACCGCGTGCCGGTCATACTGCCGGCGGGGAATATCCCGGCTTATCTCGCCGGGGTAAATCTCAAGACGGTTATGTATGATTATGACGAACTCCGCCGGGCGTGGCGGGAGTTTCTCCGGGAGTTTGAATCGGACACGCTTCTCGGTCCCGGTCTTGTCTTTCCGGGGAGGGTACTCGAAGCCATTGATTTTAAATTGGAAAAATGGCCGGGGCACGGTCTAGCTGACGATATCGAATCTTACCAGTTCATCGAAGGCGAGTATATAAAGCCAGAGGAATACGACAAGCTCATTAAAGACCCCTCTGATTTCTGGCTGAGAACCTTCATGCCCCGTGCCATGGGTGCCTGTAAGGCTTTTGAGAAGTTGCCCCAACTGACGGCTTTTATCGGCATACCGGTCTTCTATGTAGCCTACTTCGCCGACCCGGAAATCCAGGCGGCTTTCAAGACGCTGATGGATGCCGGAGTCGAAACCATGAAATGGATGGGGGTTGTCAATGATGTCAACCGAGAGTTGCTGGAAGCGGGTTTCCCCGCTTTCTGGGGGGGTATGTCCGGGGCGCCCTTCGACATGATAGGCGATATGCTGAGAGGGACGGCCGGGATAATGATGGACATGTTCCGGCGGCCGGAAAAGCTTCATGAAGCTATGGAAAGGATGGTGCCTATAGCGATTGACGAGGCCGTGGCCGGCGCAAATGCTTCGGGATGTCCGATAATTGTAATGCCCCTCCATAAAGGGACGGGCGGTTTTATGTCCAACGAGCAGTTTGAGACCTTCTACTGGCCTACCTTCAAAAAGATTATGATGGGCTTAATTAACGAGGGTCTGGTACCGATGCCATTCGCCGAGGGGAACTATGAACCGCGGCTGGAGATTATCAAGGATATGCCCAGGAGTGGGGTGATATGGTGGTTCGAGCGTATGGATATGGCCAAAGCCAAAAAGATTCTTGATGATACTGCCTGCATTGCCGGCAATATACCAGTCACGGTGCTTTGCACCGGAACACCCCAGGAGGTCAAAGAACACTGCAAGCGGCTTATCGAGACCTGTGCCCCAGGCGGCGGTTATATCTTAACTGGAGGGGCAGCCGTGGATAAGGGGAAGCCGGAAAATCTACATGCTGTGATGGAGGCGGCTAAGGAATATGGTACGTATTGAGAAATTCTATATCTGCGGTCAGAATCCGAGGGCTTGCGTTGCCCTATGCCACTGTGGAAACAGGCTCACCCATATGGGTGAGCCTGAATTGTTTTTCTAACTATTGACAAGCCAGAGAATGTGAGTATAATTGGGCTTAGTTCAAACTAATGGCATCAAGTAGAAATAGAAATCGTCCCCTCCAAATTTTAAAGCTAAATCGGGCTTGAAAACTAAGCGCTTTTATTTGAGGAAAGGAGGTAAATATGACGTAGTGGACAAAAATATTCTCTGGGCAATCCAAAAGGAGGTGAATTTTTAACGGTGAAGAAACTTTTATTTATTCCTTTAGTGATTATCATGATAGCCGGGATGTGTCTCAGCGGTGCTTGTGGGCCATCGGGACCAGTAGAAGGCACGACGATAAGAGTCGCGGTACCGGATTTTGGCAATGAGTCAACTGACCCGGTCTTCTTAGAGTCCCTCTGGGGTTGGATGTATTATGACTCCCTGCTCCGATGGGATGAAGACGGGATTCTTATCCCTGGGGTAGCTGATGAATGGACGCTTGATGAGGCTACGAGTACCTGGACTTTCACAATCCACGAGGGCATTACCTTCCACAACGGCGACCCGCTGACTGCCTACGATGTCAAGTTCTCGGTTGACCGGTTCTCGGATATGACCCAGTCAGGCAACCCGTGGTCTTTCTACCTGAGCACAGCCTACAACCAGGTAGAGACAAAGGTCATCGACGACTATACCTTCCAGTTCATCGCCGACCACCCCGAGCCGGCTCAGGCTGTCATTTTCGCCTGGGTACGTATCCTGCCCAAGAACTACTACGAATCAGTCGGACAGGACGAGTTCCGCGCCAATCCTATCGGCTCCGGTCCCTGGAAGTTCGTCGAGCTTATATCGGACACAAAGATGACCTTGGAAGCCAATCCCGACTACTGGCGCGAGGATGAAATACCTGCCTTCCAGTATTATACGGAATACGAGGTACCTGAGCTAGCCACCCGTATCGCCATGCTCAAGACGGGCGATGTTGATATAATCGGCGTGGACTATGACCAGATTCCCGGTTTGTTGGATGAAGGGTTCGAATTACAAGAGTTCTATCCCCCTGGCACGTGCAGTCTCTGCATCCAGGGCTCCTGGCTGCCAGATGCCGGGCCGGTGGGTGACATTCGCGTCCGCCAGGCCCTGTCCTACGCCCTCAACCGCCAGGAGATATGCGATACCTGGTTCTCGGGTTACGCCGAGCCGGGTGGCCAGTTCTACATGTATCCGGGGTGTTTCGGATGGAGCGATGAGTTAGTCGCCGACCCCTATGACCCCGAATTAGCCATGGACCTGCTGGATGAAGCCAACTATCCGGACGCCTTCGCTGACCCGACCATCCATATCTACACGACTTCCTACGCTGGACTTGCCGGTGGACAGGACTTCTTCCTGCTGCTCATGAGCTACTGGGAGGCTGTCGGCCTTGATATCGAGCTGCATGTCGTCGACACGACCATATGGAACAACTACATGTTCAATTTCGCCCGGCTGCAGGAAGGCGATGAAAATGTGGGCTGGACATTCTGCTGGAATTACAACGCCTTCTTTAACGCCATGTACCAGTCCTCCAACATGTATGGTTCCTGGGGTGTACACAACTGTGGTAACGACCCGACAGCGGACGAGCTCTATCTCAAAGCCGCCGGTGAGATTGACTACGAATTAGCCGCTGAGTACTTTGCCGAATTCCAGGAATACGCTAGGACCATGTACGTAAATATCGGTGTCGCTCAGACGGATAACCTGTTTGTCTACAACCCGGATACAATCGGTGAATTTGCCGGCAGAAACTGGGTGAGCTATTGGGATGCTGCCAACGGCATCCAGCAACCTTGATAAGCCGTAGGCAATAAGTGTCGGCTAAAGAGCCTTAGCCGTGGTTTCCGGGGCGGGGTATAAAATCCCCGCCCCGGGAGCCCGGTTGTGAGTTGTTTGACACTTCTAATAATAAACCTGTAAGCTGATAAAGTTAGTAGCAATCCTGGGGTTTGTGCTGAAAGAACCAGTGTTTTGATGCCCCTTATATAAGCTGGAATAGTCCAGAGCTGCGTGATGTGCCAGAGTATATAAGGAACATTAAGCGTTAGTATGGTTATCAGAGAAGATAGATGACGCGTTTTATTATTCTCAGGCTTATATTTACTTTCGTTGCCCTCATTGGTATTGTAATCATCGTCTTTTTCCTGGTCCGCGCTTCCGGAGATCCCCTGAGCCTGCTGTCTAACCCCAATTTGACTGAGGAGCAGTACGAGCATATCAAGGAACGGCTTGGACTGGATAAGTCATGGGGCGAGCAATTCATAATTTACATGGGGGACCTTGCCCAAGGCGACCTCGGTGAATCGCTCCTCAGAGAGAGACCCGTAATAGATATGATAAAAGGCGCGATGCCCAATACCCTCAAATTAATCCTCCCCGCCTTTGCCCTATCCATGATACTGTCGCTTATCCTGGGGGTTTTGGCGGCGACATACCGCGACTCCTTCTGGGATAACGGGGTGAAGTTTCTGGCGGTGCTGGGGCAGGCCCTGCCGGGCTTCTGGGTGGCTATTATGGCCGTGTTGATTTTTTCCGTTAATTTGGGCTGGTTCCCGGTCGCTGGTATGACTACCCCCGCCCATTATATACTGCCGGTGGGCACGTTGGCCTTCTTCATACTGCCGGGCATGATGCGCCTGATTCGTTCCAGCATGCTGGACGTCCTTGACAGCGAGTATATTAAACTGGCCAGAATCAAGGGGCTTCCCGAGAGAGTAGTCATCTGGAAACACGCCCTGAGGAATGCCTTGATAACACCGCTGACGGTAGCCGGCCTGATATTCGCCATGCTGGTTACCGGCGCCATAATTACCGAGCAGGTTTTCAACTGGCCTGGTCTAGGCCGGATGTTACTCGATGCGACTTTTGCCCGCGATTTCCCGGTGGTACAGGCAATTACCATAATTACGGCGATTTTCGTTCTGGGGATAAACCTGTTGGTAGACATTTCTTACGCTTACATTGACCCGCAAATCAGATACGAGAAGTCGTAGGGGATTAAACCATGTTGAGTATAATACCGAGCATAGAAAAAAGGCCCGAGAAGATATATACCGGGGGCCTTTCGCGACGAACACGGATTGTAAGAAAGCTTACGCTCGTTATCCCGGCAACGATACTGATTTTAATGGTCATAATAGCGATATTCGCCGACCTATCATGGATTGGTTTGCCCGATGTCGGTCTAGCGCCCCATAACCCTAATGCCGGTGTGATAACGGACAGGTTCCTACCACCCTCTTTTATGGAAGGGGGCAAGAGTGACTACCTGCTCGGGACAGATAGACTGGGTCGGGACGTCTTAAGCCGCGTCATCCATGGTACTAGGGTATCTCTCAGTATCTCGATGCTAGTCATATTCATTACCGCCTCCATCGGGACGGTGCTGGGGATACTCTCTGGATACCTGGGGGGGCGTATTGACGGCTTTATCATGAGGGTAACCGATATGGCTTTATCGTTTCCCGGTATACTTTTGGCGTTGTTGTTAGCCGTCAGCATCGGGGAGGGTTACTGGACAGTTGTATTGGCTTTATCTTTACTCGGCTGGGCTGGCTACACACGTATGGTTCGGGGAGAGGCTCTGAGACTGCGCGAGTCGGACTTCGTAGCGCAGGCACGTATTAGCGGCGCCTCCGGCTGGAGAATAATGCTCAGGCACATCTTCCCCAATACCATCAATTCGTTGATAGTTATGATGACATTATCAGTGGGTATGATAATTCTGATGGAATCCACTTTAAGTTACCTTGGCATCGGCGTTACGGCGCCGACATCTTCCTGGGGCAGCATGGTGGCTGATGGAAGAAGCTACCTCGATACCGCCTGGTGGATAGCATTATTCCCTGGTATAGCCATCGGGCTGGTGGTGATGTCCGGCAACTTCTTGGGTGACTGGATTCGCGATAGGCTAGACCCGAGACTGAGGCAAGTATGAGCAAAGTGCTACTTCAGGTTGAGGACCTGCGCAGCTATTTCTTCACCCGTAAGGGCGTGGTCAAGGCCGTTGACGGGGTAAGCTTCCACGTGAATGAGGGAGAGACCTTTGGTCTGATCGGCGAATCCGCTTGCGGCAAGACAGTAACCGCCTTGTCGATCATACGCTTACTTCCGGAGCCGGCGGGCCAGGTTGTTGACGGCAAGATTATCCTGGACGGGGTAAATCTCCTGGAGCTGGACAAGAAGGAGATGAGGCACTACCGCGGCCGGGTTATCTCAATGATTCTCCAGGACCCAATGACCTCGCTCAATCCGGTCTACACCGTTGGCGACCAGATAGCCGAAGCGGTGAAGCTGTACCAGGGGCTTCGCGACGAGAAGGTTACCGAGGAGGTTATTTCGGCGCTACGCTTACTCAAGATTCCGTCACCCGAAGTGGTTATGCGTAATTATCCTTTTCAGCTGAGCGGTGGGATGAGGCAGCGGGTGGTGGGAGCCATCGCCATGTCCTGTCACCCACGTTTACTCATTGCCGATGAGCCCACCACTGCCCTCGATGCCACCATACAAGCTCAGTACATAGCTCTCTTTAAGGATATCCAGGAGAAGACCAATGTGTCTATACTCTTTATTACCCATGACTTCGGGGTCGTGGCCAATATGTGCCATCGGGTAGCCGTTATGTACGCTGGTAGGATTTTAGAGACGGCGACGACGCGGGAAATATTCAAAGACCCTAAACATCCTTATACCAGCGCCTTGATGCAATCAGTGCCTCGCCTGGACCAGAAAGGCGGGCGGTTGTATTCCATTACAGGGCAGCCCCCCTCGCTGAGGGGCTTGCCCGCCGGCTGCCGCTTTGCTCCTCGTTGCCCCGTCGTAAAACCGGTTTGCCTTGAGCAAGAACCTCCTGAGGTGAAAATCGGCGAGGGGCACTTTGTATCTTGTTGGAGAGTAAAGTAGCTCATGGCAGATATTTTGTTGGAAGGGCGCGACCTGAAGAAGTACTACCCTATTACCAAAGGGCTTCTCCAGCGCACCGTCGGCTGGGTAAGGGCGGTGGACGGCATTTCCTTCACCATAGAACGGGGTAAGACACTAAGCCTGGTTGGTGAATCGGGTGCGGGCAAGACGACTACCGCCAAGGCGGTGCTGTTACAGGAAAAGCCAACCTCGGGGACAATTCTCTTCGAGGGTGAGGACCTCAGTCACTTTTCTTCCCACCGGCTTAAGACTGAATATCGACCCCGGTTAGGCTCGGTACAACAGAACCCCTGGAGCTCCATGAACCCGAGGATGAAGGTAAGGGATGTCGTCGCCGAGCCGCTGGTGGTGAATATCAAGCAGACTAAGCAGCAACTCCGAAGCCGGGTAGCGGAGCTGCTGGAAGAGGTGGGGCTCGATCCCGAGCAGTCCGAGAACTACCCGCACGAGTTCAGCGGAGGGCAGCGGCAGCGCATCGCGGTGGCGCGGGCCATGGCTTTAAACCCCAGCCTGGTCGTGCTCGACGAGCCTGTTTCAGCCCTGGACGTTTCGATTCGGGCCCAGATTATGAATCTGCTCAAAGACCTTCAGGAGCAGCACAATCTAAGCTACCTGGTTATCGCTCATAACCTGGCTACGGTGCGCTATATGAGCCATACCGTGGCCATAATGTATCTGGGGCAGATAGTGGAATATGGTGAAGCCGAGCAGCTATTCAAGAACCCTCTGCACCCCTACACGAAGGCATTGATATCGGCCTCTATGCTGACCTTGCCTGAAGACGAGGAAAAAGGGGTAGAGAAGATAATACTTACCGGGGAGATGCCTTCGCCCATGAATCCCCCCTCCGGGTGCCGATTCCACACGCGCTGTGACGAGGCCAGGCCGAAGTGTAGCCAGGAGGAACCGCTGCTCCGCGACGTTGGCGGTGGCCATTTAGTCGCCTGCAACAAGGTTTAATATATACCCAATAGTCCCACATGACTTTAGTTTCCAGCACGGAAGGAGAACTGTCTATGGGTGACGCGTTAAAAGGCAAGGTGGCCGTAGTAACCGGCTCAGGACAGGGAATCGGGCGGGCTATCGCCCTGGGCATGGCCGAGGAGGGGGCTAAGGTGGTGACCAATAACCGCCGCCGTGGCTCTACCGGTTATGTTCATTTGACCGAAAAGGTTCTTAAGTCGATGAGTTCGAAGCAGAAGGAGTGGCTGCGTAAAAAGCAGGAGGAGATGGGCGGTGACGCTGAGACCACCGCCGAGGCGATAAAGAAAAAGGGTGGTGAAGCAGTGCCCTTCTTCGGCGACACCTCCGATTTTGAGACAGCCAAAAAGCTGATAGAGACAGCTGTCGATAGCTTCGGCAAGATTGATATCCTGGCTAACGTTGCCGGCACCTTCGGCTTCAGTAACATCTGGGAGATGAGCGAGGAGCTCTGGGATAAGGTCAACCTGACCAAGCCCAAGGGCTATTTCAATTGTATTCGCCATGCCGTCCCTTATATGATGAAACAGAAGTGGGGGCGGATAATAAACTGCACCTCGCGGGCGTTTGCGGGCGACGTTCTTAAGCACGCCGAATACTGCGCCGCTAATGCGGGGGTGGTGGGTTTGACTCTGGCGGTGGCTAAAGAGCTGGCAACGTATGGTATAACCTGTAATGCCTTCGCCCCCTTTGCCAAAACGCGGGCTGCCTATGAGCTGGCGGCTTACGACAAGGCTGTGAGTGCGGAAGACAGCCCCTGGATGGACCGCAAGTTCAGTTTTGATTTTGAGATGACCCCGAGTCCCGACGATATAGCCCCCTTTATAAACTATCTCGCCTCCGACGAAGCGGCTGGTATCAACGGAAGGGTCTTTAACGTGGGCGGCCCCATGATAAACCTCTACGCGGAGCCGGGGATAGCTAAGACGCTGGTCAAATACGGGGGGCGGTGGACGCTGGACGAGCTAAAACAACAGGTACCTTTCGGACTCTTCCTCCCGGAATAAGCAGTAAGGAGGGACTAATGCCGGAATCAAATTTGGAGAAATATATCAGACGAACTATGCAGGTGCCCGAAGAAATACAACAGCGGCACACCGAGGTTAAAAGCCCGGTTCTGGGCTTGACTAGCGACCAGGGCTTGGGCAATAAAAATTTCTCGTTGAGCTGGTGGCCCATTGCCGAACCCTTTGAGATGGTTTCGGAGACACATGCTCATGACTTTGACCAGTTCCTCATCTTTGTCGGTGGAGATATGAAAAATATGACCGACCTGGGTGGGGAGGTTGAGCTGACCTTGGGCGAAGAGGAGAGAAAGCTGGAAAAGTTCGTTTTTACCACCGCCACCATCGTCTACGTTCCGGCAGGAATGCTGCATTGCCCGCTCAATTTCAAGAAGGTGAATGACCCCAATAAGCCAATCCTGTTCCACGACATGTTCTTTGCCCGTGAGTATATAAGAAAGGAATAAAAGAAGGGAGAACTAAAATGGCCAAATCTAAATACGGGAAATACATTGTCTACAAACCCAAGGAGAACATCATCAAGCCCGAATGGAGCCCTAAAGGCCCGGTTCCCGGCCGCGTCGCCTACCTAGACAAGGAGGTTATCGACGGCGCTTTCTACATGGAGTGCGTCTGGTTTATGCCCGGAATGAGGCCTCCGCCCGATGTTGACATTAAGAAGCTGGGACCGCAGGCTCATAAGCACGATTATGACGAAATCCTGGGCTTTTTCGGCAGCGATATGGAAGACATACACGACCTGGGCGGCGAAGTGGAACTATGGCTTGAGGACGAAAAGCATATAATCAACAAAAGCTGCCTGGTCTTTATCCCCAAGGGGATGCAGCACTGCCCGATCCACTTTACTCGCATAGATAAGCCCATCTTCCACTTCAGCGTTGGCCCCGGCAAGATGTACTTCTAACCAGCCATACTTCAGGGTTTAATCAGCCTTCCCCTGGATAAGTGGTGTTTGCTCCTTAGCTCCCTTACCTGGGGGATAAGGAGCAAGATGGTTAGCAGGAAGGTAAGCCCATCCGCGATGGGGAAGGATAGCCATACCCCCTCCAGTTCCAGGAAGCGGGGCAGTATGAATATTGCCGGAAGCAGGAAGATAATGGACCGGGCTATAGAAGTGACAAAGGACTGTACCGCCTTCCCGATGGACTGGAAGATCAGCGAACCCACCATCATAGTGCCGATAATAGACAGGGCTAAGAAGATACGCTTGGCGGCATAGACACTGAGGCTAACCAGCTCGGCATCGTTGGTGAAGATGCGGATAAACGGTTCCGGGGCGAAATAGACAACTCCAAAGACAAACAGCCCGCAGCCCACGGCGGCGCCCATAGCGATTAAAATCGCTCTTATGGCGCGGTCGTAGCGCTTGGCCCCGTAGTTAAAGCCCAGTATCGGCTGCATACCCCCGCCGATAACAATACCCGGCATAATGGCGAACATCATTATGCGGTGAATGATGCCGAAGGCGGAGATAGCCAGGTCGCCGCCATAGGTGATAAGCATCCGGTTGACGAAAATGGCGGAGAAGCTGGTAGCCACCATACGGGAAAAAGAGGCAATCCCTATAGCCAGGATTTCCTTCAGTATGTTCCACTGGATAGTCAGGTTTTGAAGATGAATCTTGAGGAAGCTCTTCCCTGAGAAGTAATACCTCATAAAAAAGGCGACGGATATCATCTGGGCCAGCACCGTAGCCAGCGCCGCTCCCTGTATCCCCATCCCCATCGGTATGATGAATAGAGCGTCGAGTATGATATTAGCCACCGCCCCGATAATCATACCAATCATCGGTATGCGGGCGTTACCCTCGGCTCTTATCAGGTTGTTCATGGCCATGGAGAAGGTCATGAAGAGCATGCCAATAACGATAATGGTCATGTAGTCGCGGGCGTAGGGGAGGATAGTCTCCGACGAGCCCATAATCCGCAACCAGAAGTCGGGCACAGCCAGGCAGGCTATCATTAGCACCACTGACAGCGTGATGTTGGCCGTCAGGGCGTTACCCAGCGTCCGCTCCGCCTTGGCTATGTCACCGGCGCCAATTGACCTTGAAATCAGCGAAGCCCCACCCATCCCCGTCATTTCCCCGATGCCTATCGACAGCATCTGCAGCGGGAAGACAATGGAAAGCCCGGCGATACCCAGAGTACCAACGTAGTGGCCGATAAAGATAGTGTCCACCACGTTGTAGAGCGTCATGACGAAAAAGCCGAAGAAGGTAGGCAGGGACAGCTTAAGCAGCAGCCGCCCGATTCGGTCGTCGTCAAGCACGTTTTGATTTCGTTGGTTTATCATAGCCATGGTAAATACCGCTAGATTGGCAGGGTAGGGGGGGCTACTGCAATCGGGACAGTATCTCGCGCAGTCGCTCCAGCGAGGCTGATAGGTCAGTCAGTTCTTCATCGGTGAGGCTGGAGACAAACTCTTGGGTTGCCTTCCATATGTTGCCGCCGTGTTCCTCTAAGAAGGCGCTGCCCTTATCGGTAAGCACGATATTGGTCACCCTCCGGTCGGCGCTATCGGCCTGCCTCTCCACCATCCCCAGCTCCACCAGCTTATCAATAAGGTGGGTCATCTGGGCCCGGGCTACCTGCAGCCTTTCCCCAATTTCAGCGATATGGAGGATGTCGTTTTCCTTGAGCAGCCTCATAATCTCGAAGTGTAGCGGCGAGATATCTATGTTAACGCTGTCCAGTGCTGTCTTAAGCAGCTTGCGCCGCACCCCTCTGAAAATAAGCGGGGGCACGGAAAGCAGGTCATCGGCTGTCCGTCTTACAATGTCTCTTCGCATTTCCCTGGTCTTTGCCACGGACTCCCTCCCAAGACAGTTTATTATGTATATAGTATATAATATGAACTATTTTTTGGCAAACAACTCTGGCTTACAGGTCAGGGTATCTTGACCAGGAAGCCCGTGCCTGCTATGCTTGCTCTGGAAAGGGGGTTTACCAAATGGCTAAAAAGGAATATGCGCATCTAATAAAGCCATTAAAGGTCCAGAAGGGACCTCCTGGGCTCTATCCTGAGCCGCGTTTCTGGATGGAAGGCAAGGATATGGAGGGGTTCAACGCCACTTTTTCCTTCGGCTTCGTCAAGAAACCAGGGGTCTGTCACCCCGTCAAAGGGGCGCTGGTGCACCCTTATGACGAATGCCTGGTCTTTGCCGGCACCGATAATAGCAACATGCTCTATCTGGGTGGCGAGGTATCGGTTCAGCTGGGCGAAGAGGGTGAGGAGCATACCTTTTATGAGCCCTCGGTGGTGCTTATCCCCAGGGGCATGCCCCACGGCCCGGTTACCTTCCGGCGAGTGGATAGGCCCATCGCCCACTACACCATCGGGCTGGACCCAGTGTACAAGGCGGCCGAGGTTCCCCAGAAGGCAAAGACGGGCGGCTCCAAGCACGGGCACTTGATTAAGCGACTGATTACCTATATCGACTGGAAAGCGTTCGATGCTCGAAAGCCCGGTCCACCTACCCCTGACGACCCGCTGATTTATGCCTACATCGCCGACCGTTCCGGCATCCTGCACCCCGCCGAGCATGGAGTGGGCCCGGGCAACGGCGACCAGATTGCCTGGCTTTTTGGTAAGGACCTTGAGGGGTTCGAGGTCAACTTCACCTGGGGGTTCTACTCTCAGTGCGGTAAGTGGCACCGCGGCGGCGAGGCTCACTACCACCCTGAAGCGGAGATACTGGTCTTTGTCGGTCTTGACCCCGACGACCTGAATTATCTGGGGTGTGAACAGGAGCTGGGTATGGGCAAGGACTACGAAAGGCATGTCTTCAATACACCCACCGTCGCTATCTGCCCCGGGGGTTTTCCCCACCTTCCCCTTATCACCCGGTGGGTGGATAAGCCCTACGGCTTCATCGTGGTCTGCTTGAGCGGCGAGCACGCTTCCCCCTGGGTGGAAGCGTAGCCTAGAGTAACTATTCAGGAGGAGCTGTTAAAATGGCTAAGAAAGAGCACGCCCATCTAGTAAAGCCGTTAGTCATCCAAAACCCACCCGCAGGGCTTTACACCGAGCCGCGTTTCTGGATGGAGGGCAAGGACATGGAGGGGTTCAACGCTAGTTTTTCCTACGGCTTCATCAAGAAAACCGGCACTGTTCACCCTGTTAAAGGGGCGCTGGTGCACCCTTATGACGAGTGTCTGGTCTTTGCCGGCATTGATAACACCGATATCACCTATCTGGGCGCCGAGATATCGGTAGAGCTGGGCGAGGAACGAGAGGAGCATGTTTTTAACGTACCCTCGGTAATTATCGTGCCCAAGGGAATGCCGCACGGCCCGGTTACGATTAAAAAGCTGGACAAACCCATCGCCCACTATCATATCGGGCTGGACGCGGACTACAAGGCCGAGACACTTCCCGAAAAGGCTAAGACAAAGGGTTCAAAATACGCTCACCTGGTCAAACCGCTTGGCTCCGGCTTCGAACCGGTCAGGATGTCGAAGATAGCCAAGGACGAGAAGCTACTGGCGGAATTCAAGAGGGAACACCCTGAGATAGACATGGATTTCGGGCAGGTGGGACTATTGGGGCCGGGGAATGCCGACTATCTGGTCTGGCTCTATGGTAACGACCTGGAGGGCTTCGAGGTCAATTTTACCTGGGGGTTTTACACCGGCTCGGGCCTCTGGCACCGCGGTGGCGAGGCGCACTACCATCCCTCAGAGGAGATACTGGTCTTTATCGGGCTCGACCCTGATGACCTGAATTTCCTGGGCTGTGAGCAGGAGCTGGCTATGGGCAAGAAATATGAAAGACATGTCTTCAACAAGCCCACCGTCGCTGTCTGCCCTTCGGGCTTTCCCCATCTCCCGCTCATCACCAGGTGGACGGATAAGCCCTATGCCTTTATCGTCTGCTGCCTCAGCGGCACACACGATTCCCCCTGGACACAGGAAGAAGAATAATAACACTTTGAGCCTTGAAGCCGCTGGCAGGCTTGGTTTAAGTTGACGGAGGCTAGTAAATAAGATACCGCAGGTTTGGCCGGCTGGACTGGAAAGTATCGGTATTAGGCTTCGGCGTCCAGCGGCTGCCGCTGGAGATAGACGAAGCCGAGCCTATCGGCATGCTCCGCTACGCCATTGACCACGGCGTCAACTACCTCGACCTGGGCTGCCCCTATGACCTTGAGCGTCAGCAACGCCTGATTTCTATCGTCACCAGGGCGCTTGAAGACGGCTACCGCCAGAAAATTAAGATTGCCGCCGGCTTGCCTTCTCTTTCTATTGGTTCATCGGCTGACCTCGACCGCCATCTAAACGAGCAGCTCAACTGGCTGGGGGCGGAAAGCGTAGACTTCTTTCTTTTGGGTGGCTTAAACCGTGAGACCTGGCCCCGTTTGAAGGAGCTCGGCGTTCTGGCCTGGGCGGAGGGGGCTATGGCTAACGGCCGCATTGGTAAACTGGGCTTTTCTTTCCACGACCACTTTCAAATTCTCCGAGACATAGTGGATGACTACGATAGCTGGACTTTTGCCCAGTTCCAGTTTAGTTATATGGATGCTGATTACCAGCCGGGCGTAAGCGGCTTAAGATACGCCGCCGACAAGGGGCTGGCGGTGGTTGCCGCCGAACCGCTTCGTGGAGGCAGACTGACCAAAGAACCACCGCCATCCGTGGCTGAAATATGGGCAACGGCTCCTCAGGAGCATTCCTTGGCGGAGTGGGGGCTGCGCTGGGTCTGGAGCCACCCTGAGGTGGCTACCGCTGTCAGCGATATGAGCACTAGGGAGCAGGTGGAGGAGAATATCGCTCTGGCTGATAAGGCTAGGCCGGACAGCCTCACTGTAGCCGAAGAAGTACTCATCAGCCGGGTCAGGGATGCCTACCGCAAACTGAAGCCCATCCCCTGTACCACCTGCCGTGGTTGCATGCCCTGCCCTCTGGGCATCGATGTCCCCCGCCTCTTTGAGCTTTACAACGATGCCGTCATCTACGGCGATATGGAGACAGCACGGACTATCTACCGGATGGAAGGGCACGATATCGAAAGCTGTAACCAGTGCGGGGTCTGTGTCTGCGGGAGGGAGATTCCTATACTGGACTGGCTCAAAGAGCTGTCAAAGGCGTGGGCTAAGAAATAGGGCTTTGGCCTGGCTTCTTGACAGGCTCTCTAGCCGGCGGCGAGTATCCCCGGCTGAACCAGATAAAGGCGGCAATGCCGAACAGCAATATAATAGCCGCGGCGTAGAAGGACGACTCAATACCCATAAAGTCGGCAATACCCCCCAATAGAACAGGCCCCACCCCGTGACCGATTTGCATGGCCATCATGAACAGGGCCATGCTCGCTCCCATGCCGAATACTCGCCCTTCCTCAACGACATAGGCGGTGGCGGCGGGCATGGCGAAGGCAGTCCCTATAGACACCAGGGCGAATAAGACCAGCAGTGGCCAGAAGCCGCCGGCAAAGGGCATCAGGGCGATAAAAACAATGGCGGCAAGGCTGCCTATAGTTACCAGCCCCCGTCGGCTGTACTTATCGGCCAGCATACCGGTGTAGGATTGCAGCAGCGCCAGCGGCGTCCGCGAGGCGATGAGCACCCCGATAAGAAAGACGCTCAAACCCAAATTCTGGCTGGCGAAGAGGGGCAGGAAGGTCATGATACAGGCATTGCTGAAGCCGATGGTCATGCGGACGGCAAAGACACCCTTCATGATACGGCTCTTCTTCAGGCCCTCGAAAGCGGAGCCATTTCTCAGGGAGACGACCCTCTCTTTGACCTCGGGCAGGAAGATAAGGGTGGCAATAAGGCCGATAAGGCAGAGGGCGGCCATCACCAGGAAGGTAGTGGTAACGTTGAAGAGGTCGGTGAGCACGCCCCCGAACAGAGGGCCCAGGCTCATGCCGCTAAAGAGGATGGCGTTAAAGTGCCCCATCCATTTGCCCTCCTCGCCCTTGGGGGTGATATCGCCGAGGTAGGCCTGGGCAATGGGCAGGTGCATCGAGGCGCCGATACCCTGAAAGATGCGCGCCAGTATTAGCTGGAAGGGGTTTTGCGCCCAGATGAAGGTGAGCGAGGCCACCGTCAGGATGGACAGCCCGGCAAGGAGGAATTTCTTGCGCCCGAAGCGGTCAGAGAGCCTACCCATAATGGGCAGCGCCACTAGGACCATCAGGCTGAAGCCGGCGTTGATGAGACCAATTTCTAAGGCGCTGGCCCCCATCTGGTCGGCGTAGATGGGCAGCAGGGGCACGACAATGCCCATCCCAAGCATGGAGATGAGCATGGTGGCGACCAGTACGGAAAAGGCTTTCTTGTCCATAGAATTACATTTTTTGCCCCCCATCTCTGGGGGGCAACTTTTGTCTGGCGCTGATAAAGACAAGCTATTCTAACAGTAAAGCAATAGGGTGTGCAAACGACCGGTCTGAGTTAAGATTGCGGCTCTTCTTTTTCCAGCAGGCTGGGGGCCTGAACCTGAGCCCCCCAGGAGGGGATGGGGTATCTTATGCCCCCCTCATGAAGCCCTTTTAAACCGGCTAAGACCTTGCCCACGCTGGCGGCGGGCAGGGCTATGACCATCTCGTCGTCCTGCGCCTGCCCGTACCTGCGCTCAGCGTAGGAGGGCAGGGCGATAGAAGGTTTAGCGGTAAGGTAGCAGCGAACGATGGCATCGGAGCAGGAGGACTCGCCAACGCAGTGGCTGTCCAGTGGCTCGAAATCTTTCCACTGTACCGCCGCCACCAGCATAAAAACCTGGGCCGGGTTGCCGTAAATTAAGACTATGTCGGGTTCGAACTTGTTGCCCTTAAGCGGGGCGATGGCCACCGCCTGGTATTTCCCGCTGGCTAAGCGGGGCACCGCTTTTTCGTGTTGGCTGGCATCGCGGGCGGTCTTATACATTATGCCTGCCAGGGTCTTGCCCTCCATAAGCTCCCGGGGCGGGTCGGTGAGCCCGATTATGGATGCGCAAACCGGAGAGCCCAGTTCGCTGGCGGTGGCTCCCAGCGTCCAGCCGTGAACCCGGGCCAGTGTAATGAGCTGGCACATCCGCGGTTGGTAAGATAACCTTCGTATCCCCTTGACCTTATTCAGGGCGTCAGCCGAGGCAAACAACTTAAAGGCGAGGGGAAATGTCCTCAATCTGAGGTATTTGTCAAATTCCCTGGCGCTATCGGCCCAATTCATGCTTTACCTCTAGTGCAAGCGCTGCTGCAGATTAAGCAGCTTGCCCTCCAGGTATAGCTTTACCGCCTCATCGATATTTTTAATATCGGTGACGATGGTCTCGATACCGCGGCTGGTCATATTCTCGTAGGCCCCCCAGCCCATCCCCCCGGCAATAAGCACCTTGCAGTCGGCGATGGCTTCGGCCATAGCGGCGTGCCTTGATTGGGCTCCCGCCCCGAAGCCGTGTCTTTCCTCACCGGCGGCATGCTCCTGGTGCTGGTGGGCAAAGCTGCTATGACCAGTCTTATCCCGCGTTTCCTTGGCCACAACCTCGCCATCCTCCGCAGTTACCACCACGTAGTAAGGCGCTCGCCCGAAGTGCTGGCTTATGGTGGTGCTATCCTCGCTGATGACGGCAATCTTCATCGTGTATTCCTCCGTTAACTAACTTAATGCTATTAGTTTAACATAACACAGGTGCCGTATACCACCTTGAAGTTGTTGTCGCGGCAGAAGGCGATGGCGGCGTCACTCTCCGAGCCGGGCTGCAGCCATATGTTGTCCAGCCCCAGCTCTTTACCAATCTTTAAGGATGGACTCGGTCACCTTAGGCGGCACGACAAAGTCGACGACATCAACCTTGACTGGGACATCGGCCAGGGTAGGGTAGCACCTGACCCCCTCGATTTCCTTCAGGTTGGGGTTTACCGGGCAGACCTCGTAGCCGCGCTTGGTCAGGTTCTTGAAGATGCGGTCGCCGTACTTCTCCTCATTATCAGTAGCGCCAATTACGGCAAACCTCTTTTTAGTCATGAATTCTTTAATCAACTCCTTCATAACCCCTCTTTATTTCTGGCTGAAGTACGACTTGTTCATGCGCACTATCCAGCCCCAGTGCAGGATAATGTGTATCACCACGATAACCGTCAGGGCAGGGGCGGCGATGAGAAGTCACAGGCTGCTTTCCTCAACTATTAATCCTATAGGCTGTCTGCCAGCTTTTTACCCTCGGGCGATAGCTCGTATTTATCGCCCTTGGCGCTGGTCAGTCCCGCCTGCGTCAGCTCGCGCAGTCCACTCCTCACCCGGAAGAGGGGGAGCCCGCTGCTCTTAGCAATCTCTTCCGCAGAGCGTGGTCCCCCTTTGAGGGCGGCGAGCATCCTGCCTCCGGACGCGGTTGGTTTACCGTCAGGGCTAATGCAAGCCATTTTTGCCTCCTATTATGCTAGAGCTTTTTCTTGCACAGGTACCAGTCGATGTACTCGTATCCCTGGTTTTTTCTCTCTTCGGCCGCTTCCTGGGTGTTGGGTGGGGGCACCACCACCTTATCCCCCGGCCGCCAGTTAGCTGGGGTAGCCACGGCGTTGGCGTCGCTGGTCTGCAGGGCATCTATAATACGCAAGATTTCGTCCATATTTCGCCCCGTGGTCAGCGGGTAGTAGAGTATGGCGCGGATAATCTGCTTGTCGTCGATGATAAAGACGCACCTGACGGTCTCGGTCTTGCTCTGGCCGGGGTGAACCATGCCGTAGGCGGTGGAGACCTCTTTGTTCAGGTCGGCGATGATGGGGAAGGGTATCTTGACGCCTGTTTTCTCTTCCACATTACGCACCCAGGCGATATGAGAGGAAACGCTGTCAACGCTCAGGCCCAGCAGCTCCACGCCGCGCTTCTGCAACTCAGGGTAGATCTCAGCAAAGGCGATAAACTCGGTGGTGCATACCGGGGTGAAATCAGCGGGGTGGGAAAAGAGGATGAGCC
>CAYNFV010000008.1:6458-23940 GCA_964396645.1 uncultured Dehalococcoidales bacterium | reverse complement strand
GCCAACGTCCCCTTCTTCTCCATCAGCGGCAGTGAGTTCGTCGAGATGTTCGTCGGCGTCGGCGCATCCAGGGTGCGCGACCTCTTCGACCAGGCCAAGCGCAACACCCCCTGCATCATCTTTATCGATGAGATTGACGCCGTCGGCCGCCATCGCGGTGCCGGCTTAGGCGGCGGCCACGACGAAAGGGAGCAGACCCTCAACCAGATTCTGGTGGAGATGGACGGCTTTGACACCAACACCAACGTTATTATTCTGGCGGCGACCAACCGCCCCGATATATTAGACCCCGCCCTCCTCCGCCCCGGTCGCTTCGACCGCCGGGTAGTCTTAGACCGCCCCGACATCAACGGGCGGACGGCCATACTCAAGGTACACTCCAAGGGCAAGCCCCTGGCCGAAGAGGTCGACCTGGAGGTGCTGGCCAAGCAGACGGCGGGCTTCAGCGGCGCCGACCTGGCCAACCTGGTCAACGAAGGCGCTATCTTAGCGGCGCGCCGCGGCCAGAAGACCATCAGGATGCAGGAGATGGAAGAGTCCATAGACCGCGTCATTGCCGGCCCTGAGAGAAAGAGTCGCCGCAT
Organism: uncultured Dehalococcoidales bacterium; assembly: GCA_964396645.1. Classification (GTDB taxonomy): domain Bacteria; phylum Chloroflexota; class Dehalococcoidia; order Dehalococcoidales; family BS750m-G39; genus E44-bin88. The sequence continues at coordinate 23,356 of CAYNFV010000008.1, read as the reverse complement.
CAGCCCCAAGGAAAAGGAAATCAGCGCCTACCACGAGGCGGGGCACGCCCTGGTGGCCAGGCTTTTGCCCAACGCCGACCCGGTGCATAAGGTCTCCATCGTGGCGCGGGGGATGATGGGCGGCTACACCCGCCTCCTGCCCACCGAAGACCGCTACCTGATGACCCGCTCCCAGTTCAAGGATATGATATCCACCCTCCTGGCGGGGCAGACCGCCGAGGAATTGATATTCAAGGAAACGACCACGGGCGCCCAGAACGACATCGAAGAAGCCACCAAGCTGGCGCGCAAGATGGTCACCTCCTACGGTATGAGCGAAAAGCTGGGCCCCCGCACCTTCGGGCGCAAAGAGGAGCTGGTCTTCCTGGGCCGCGAAATCTCGGAGCAAAGGGACTACAGTGAGAAGGTCGCCCAGGAGATTGACGAAGAGGTCTACAGAATCATCCAGCAGGCCCGCGACGAAGCCAGGCGCCTGCTCACCAAGAACAAGAAGCGGTTGATTCACGTCGCCGAAAAAATCATCGTCCAGGAAACCATAGAGGGCGAAGAGCTGGAGCTGGCTTTCACCGAACCCCTATCGGTCAAGCCCAAGCCCAAGGAGGCCCCCGCCACCCCACCCGTTGCCGAGCCGACCACGCCCAGGGCGAAGCCCGCCGCCAAGAAAGCGGCGGCACCCCAGATTATCCCCAAGCAGGCACCGGCATCCTCATAGGCAAGAGCCGTGATTGAGATTGCCACCAGGCCCATCTCTCCCGGAGCTGTCGTCAACAGCGTCAAGACCCCCGCCAGCGGCTGCGTGGCCGTCTATGTCGGTCTGATTCGCGATAACTCCCGGGGCAAGCCAGTCGTCTCCGTAGAATACAGCGACCCCAAAGGCACAGCTAAGGCTGACCTAGAGAAGATAGCCAGCGAAATTCGCCGCCAATGGCAGGTGGAGGCTATCGCCATATGCCACCGCCTCGGCAGGCTTGAGGTAGGCGACATCAACTTCCTGGTCGCCGTAGCCAGTGCCCACCGCCAGGAAGGCTACGCCGCCTGCCAGTATGCCGTCGACCGCTTCAAGGAGATTCTCCCCACACATAAAGTGGAGACATACGGCGACGGCAGCACCCATATTGAAGGGGAATAAAGGGAGACGAGCGTCTCCCTATTTTTTGCGGCTTATCACCAGGTCGGCCAGCTCTCTTAACGCCTGACGGCTGGGCTTATCGGGTAGTCTATCAAGATTAAGGCAGGCTTGGACGCAGTAGCCCGAGGCGACTTGGTAGCACTGCTTAGCTATAGGCGAGCCTGCCACCATCTCTATCGCCCGATTGATTTTAGCCCGCTTCGCCTTTTCGGGCATATCGGGATTACCGAACAACTCTTTCACCGGATTTTCTTCGGGGTATTGCTCCAGCAGCAGCATGGCCGGCAGCGTCAGCGTCCCCTGAGAGAGGTCGGAGCCGATGGGCTTGCCCAGCTCATCCTCGGTGCCCACGAAGTCAAGGATGTCGTCCACAATCTGGAAGGCGACGCCCAGGTTAAAGCCATAATCTTTAAGAATCTTTATCGAGCTTTCCGGCGCCCCACTCAAAATAGCCCCCGAGGTCGTTGAAAGCGAAAAAAGCGAGGCGGTCTTGCTGGCGATTCTCTCCAGGTAGTGGTCATGGGTCTGCTCCAGCTTAAAGGCGTCGTCGCTCTGCACGATTTCGCCGCTGGAGATAATCTGCAGCGTCCGGCTGAAGAGTATTATCACCCGCAGGTTGCCCGTCTCGGCGGCGAACTCGCCCGCCCGGGCGAATAGGTAGTCCCCCAGCAGCACCGCCCGTTCCTCCCCCCACACCTGGTTCACCGTGGGCCGCCCCCGCCGCACCACCGACTTATCGATGGCGTCGTCGTGCACCAGGGTAGCGGTGTGCATCAGCTCGATTCCGGTAGCCATGGGCAACAGTAAATCGAGGTTGTATCTGTAAAATTTCCCCACCAGCAAAGTCAGCGCCGGCCTTATGCCCTTGCCTCCCGCCAGTATATGCCGCAGCATCTCGGCCAGGTGCGGGTAATCGACCTCGCTCACCGAATCTAGCTGGCGCCTAACCTTAGCTAAGTCTGTCTCGACCAGCTGGTAGATTTCTTCCAGCTTCAACTCTCTCCTTTACCTTATGGGCAGCTTAAACAGTTCTATCGTGTTCTTGGCCGCCGCCTCCGCCACCACCTCCCTCAGCACCTCCCTCGCCTGGGCCACCTTCTCGGCGATAAGGGCCACGTAGGCCGGCTCGTTGCGCTTGCCCCGGTAGGCCTGCGGCACCAGGAAGGGCGCGTCCGTCTCCAGGAGCAGCCGGTTAAGCGGTATCTCCCTGGCCACCTGCAGCAAATCCCCCGCCGAGGGGTAGGTCACCGAGCCCGCCAGCGAGATGTAGAAGCCGATTTCGATGTATTTCTGCGCCATCTCGATATCCCCGCTGAAGCAGTGGATAACCCCCCGCCGCAGCCTCCCCGCCGAGAGCGTTGACCTCACCCAATCGCTTAAGATATTAAAGACCTCTTCATGGGCCTGGCGGCAGTGCACCACCACCGGCAGCCCCAGCTCTACAGCCAGGTCGAGCTGCTTCTTAAAGGCCTCAATCTGGCTCTTTCTTGCCGAAAGGTTGCGGTAGAAATCGAGCCCGATCTCGCCCACCGCCACCACCCTTTCGTCTTCAGCCAGCTCGGCCAGGGCTTTGAGGTCTTCGTCCTTCATTTTATCCGCCTCGTGGGGGTGAAAGCCCACCGTGCTGAAGACGTCGTCGTATTTCTTGGCCAATTTCAGTGAAGCGCGGCTCGACTTTAGGTCCAGCCCGACGTTGATTATGGCTCTGATACCACCCTGCCGGGCGCGGGCGAAGACCTGCTCGCGGTCCCTGTCGAAGGTAGGCAAATCGATATGGGCGTGCGAATCAATCAGCATCACTTCCCCAGCCGCGCCGTCTCCTCCTCGACCAGCTTCTCGTCCAGCTTGGTAAACAGTGGCTCAGGCTCAACCAGTTTTTGCCCCGGTGACGGTGGATTTGGCTTCCAGCCACCGTCCTCGACAGTGCCCCCGAAGCCCAGCATCTCATGCAGCTTCTGGGAGCTGAAGGGCAGAAAGGGGCAGAGCGCCGTCTTTAGCGCCGAGATTACGCCGACGGCCACGTATAACGAGGTAGCCGCATTCGTACGTTTCTCTTTTATTACCTTCCAGGGCGACTTGTCGTCCAGGTAGCGGTTGGCTTCCTGCGCCAGCGCCATGGCCGCCATCAACCCCTGCTTAAAGTGGCATTGAGAGATAAGGTCACCGACGCTATTGATTGTCTCCTCAGCCTTTTTCAAGAGTTTCTGGCTCTGTTTATCCAGTTCGCCCGGCTGGGGCACGCACCCGTCGAAGTTGCGGTAGACGAAGGTAAGCACCCGGTTGACCAGGTTGCCGTAGGTCGCCACCAGCTCGTCGTTGTTGCGGCGGAAGAACTCCCGCCAGGAAAAGTCGGTGTCGCTGGTCTCGGGCATATTGATTGACAAAAGGTAGCGTAGCGGGTCGGGCGCGTATCGCGACAGATAATCGGGCAGCCAGACCGCCCAGTTCTGGCTGGTGGAAAGCTTCCTGCCCTCAATAGTCAGAAACTCGTTGGAGGGCACGTCGTAGGGCAGATTTAAGTCCCCGTAGCCCATCAGCATCGCCGGCCAGATTATGGTGTGGAAGGGGATGTTGTCCTTGCCGATGAAGTAATAGCTTTTGGCATCCTTGCCCTGCCAGAAGGGACGCCACCCCTCCCCGTCTCCCTTTATTTTAGCCCATTCCTTTGATGCCGATAGGTAGCCGATAACCGCCTCGAACCAGACGTAGATACGCTTCTTCTCGTAGCCCTCCAGGGGAACGGGTACCCCCCAGTCGATGTCGCGGGTAATGGCGCGGTCCTTGAGCCCGTCCTCAAGGTAGCGGGTGGTAAAGTTAAGCACGTTCCGCCTCCAATGACCCTGTCGCTTCACCCACTTCAACAGTTTATCCTGGAAGGCGGAGAGCTTCAGGAAAAAGTGCTCCGAGTCCTCGAAGCGTGGCGTAGTGCCGCAGAGACGGCAGCGCGGTTCGAGCAGCTCGGCGGGGTTCATCGGCTTGCCGCATTCGTCGCACTGGTCGCCCCGGGCACTGGAGGAGCCACAAAAGGGGCAGGTGCCCTCGATGTAGCGGTCGGGCAGGAAGCGCTGGCACTTGGGGCAGTAGGGCTGCGAGACCCTGTCCTTATAGATATAGCCCTTTTTGAGCAAAGTGAGAAATATATCCTGAGTCACCTCGGTATGGTTTTTCGTGCCCGTGGTGGTAAAGAGGTCGAAGGAGATACCCAACCGCTGCCAGGATTCTAAAAACTCGCCGTGATAGCGGGCGGCAATCTCGGCGGGCTTCTTCCCCTCCTGCTCCGCCTTGATGGTGATGGGCGTGCCGTGCTGGTCCGAGCCCGAAACCATTAAGACATCGTTGCCCACAAGACGGTGGTAGCGGGCGAAGATATCGGCGGGCAGGTAGGCACCGGCAATCTGTCCCAGGTGCAGCGAGCCGTTGGCGTAGGGCCAGGCGACACCGACCAGGATTTTTTCAGCCACTCTGACTCTCGGGTAAAGATTCGGGCTTTTCCGGGAAAAAGGTCAAGACCTGTTGCCCCTTGTCCTCGGTATAGCGGGCGTAGCCCTTGCTCAAACAGCAATCGACGCAGAGGCGCAATAGTTTACCCTCCTCGTCGATAACCATATAGCGCTCGGGATATGGTATCAGGCGCTGGCACTCATCGCACTGGATATCCCCTAAAGATGTACAACCACGGCGCATCTGTCAACTCACCTCCATACCCGAATGCTTTAGCCTGACCTAAGCCAGGCGCGATACAGCTCTTTCTTGGATATACCGGTATCCTCGGCGATTTTAGCCACCGCCTCTTTGGCCCCCACCCCACTCCGCCGCAGCTCTTGCAATCGTTTTTCGACGGCTTCGGTCAACTGCGGTTTTTCTGTTTCTTTCTGGCCAGCGATCACCAGGGTAAACTCCCCCCTGGGCTCGGCGAAGTGCTCTATGGCCTCACTCACCCTGCCCCGAAAGACCTCCTCATGGAGCTTGGTCAGCTCACGGCAGACGGCAATTTCCCTGTCTCCCAGGACTTCAACTATATCACCAAGAGCCGCCGTCAGGCGATGGGGGGTCTCAAAAGCGACGATGGTGGCCGGGTCGGCGGCAACTGATTTTAACAGCTTTTGGCGGGCGCTGCTTTTATGCGGCAGAAAGCCCAGGTAGCGGAACTGCCCCGTATCCAGCCCCGACACCGCCAGCGCCGTAATCACCACCGAGGCGCCGGGAACTGGTATTATGGGAATGCCCCGTTCCTGGGCGGCGACGATAAGCTCCTGCCCCGGGTCGGAAATCCCCGGCATCCCTGCGTCCGAGACCAGCGCCACGTCCCCCTCGCTTAAAGAATCCAGTATGTAGTCCAGCTTGGTCAACTTGTTACGCTCGTGGTAGCTGGTGGTCGGCGTCTTGATGTCATAGCTCGCCAGCAGTTGCCGGGTGCGGCGGGTATCTTCAGCAGCGATAAGCTTCACCTCACGCAGAGTCCGCAGGGCACGCAGGGAGATATCTTCCAGGTTGCCAATCGGGGTCGCCACAATATAAAGAGGCATGATTATTATCCGCCCGATTTTTGCTATTATAACGCATAGCTAGCTTCTAGTCCACTGGGACTTTTGTTTACTCACTTGTCATTCCCGCTTCTTCATGTCATTCCCGCGAAGCTTTTTCGTGTCATTCCCGCGAAGGCGGGAATCCAGCCCCTCTTTCCCTGCTGTCATTGCGAGGAACGCAGTGACGAAGCAATCTCCACCCCACCTTTGTTAGCGTACGTTGTTTTGACCCACCCTACCCTGATTTTATCTATTCCCACCCACCACCCTTTTAAAGTAAAGAGGGGGCTTTTCACCCCACAAAAACTTTGTTTTTGCGGGGACCCCGAATTCGCCCCCTCTTCAAAACACCCCCAAATAAGGAGGATATATAAGGGGTACCACCCTTATAGGGTGGGCATTGGCCTGCCTGCGCGTAGCCGCTTCGGCGAAGGCAGGGTGGGAAAAGAGCACTTTCGCACAACAAGGCGGGGATGTGGGGACACCCCCAAAAAATCCCTTGACTTTAACCCACCCCTTTGTTATAGTTTTCCTTTAAAAGAAGGTGCGAGATGGCTAAACCCAAATTCAGAGAGCTCCGACGCTCATACGGATTCGACGAGGTGGCCATCGTCCCCGGCGACATCACCGTCAACCCCGAGCAGGCTGACATTAGCCTTGAGATAGAAGGCATTAAACTAGACATCCCCGTTCTGGCCTCGGCCATGGACGGCGTCACCGACGTCAAGACAGCCATCATCTTAAGCAAGCTGGGCGGCCTGGGCGTTATCCACCTGGAAGGCGTCCAGACCCGCTACGAAGACCCCGAGGAAATGCTCATCGAAATCGCCCGCGCCCCAACCGACAAGGTCACGGCGCTCATGCAGAAGGTCTACTCCGCCCCAATAAAGGAAAACCTCATCGGCGAAAGGATTCAGGAGATTAAAAAGGCGGGGGCGGTTTGTGCCGCCTCGGTAACCCCGGCCAACACCAAGCGCTTTGCCCCCCTCATCGCCCAAGCCGGCGCCGACATACTGGTGGTGGCTTCCACGGTGACCACTGCCCGCCACACCTCCAAGAGCTACGAAGGGCTGATTTTCACCAAGCTGCGCAAGCTGGTGTCCATACCCGTTATCGTGGGCAACTGCGTCAGCTACAGCGCCTGCCTGGAGCTTATGGAAACCGGCATCTCGGCGGTCCTGGTGGGAGTGGGACCAGGGGCGGCCTGCACCACGCGGCAGGTATTGGGTGTCGGCGTCCCCCAGATAACGGCGACCATGGACTGCGCCCAAGCCAGAGATGACTACCAGCGCCAGTCGGGAAGATACGTCTCCATCATCACCGACGGCGGCTTCCGCAACGGCGGCGACGTCTGCAAGGCCATTGCCGCCGGCGCCGACGGCGTCATGCTCGGTTCGATTTTGGCTCAGGCAGAGGAAGCCCCCGGACTGGGCTATCACTGGGGCATGGCCAACCCCCACCCCGCCCTGCCCCGCGGCACGCGCATCAAGGTAGGCACCACGGGAACGATAGAGCAGATTCTCTTCGGCCCGACCTCAGTCACCGATGGCAGCCAGAACCTGATGGGGGCGCTGCGCACCGCCTTAGGCGTCTGCGGCGCTATGAACATCGCCGAGATGCATAAAGCGGAGATGGTCATCGCCCCGGCCATCGTCACCGAGGGCAAGTTCTGGCAGATGACTCAGGGCGGCTCTTAGTCCTCTTCTTCCTCTTCGGCAGCGGTCGGCACCCCACCCCCTATCCTCGGTACCAGCGGCTCGGCCCGGTGCTTACTTGCCTTCGGTGCCGGCAGCTTGTCGATTATCTGGCGCAGCTTGTCTATTTTAGCCCCCACCACCACCCCGCCCACGCCGGCCTCACACAAGGCTTGAAGCTCGCTTGAGGTGATATCAGGCGACACCGTAACCAGCAGCGGTTTATCCAGGATATTAACGCCCCGCCGCAAGAGCATGAGGTCCTGCCAGGTCAGAGAGGGCTTCTCCCCGGCGATAAGCACCGCGTCTATAGGCAGGTCGTCGATTGCCTTCAACAAACCGGCGTCAAGCGCCGCCTCGACCTCGACTACCTTGCCCAGTTTATCATCTTCGAGCAAGGCTTTAGAAAGGCTGGCGGCGGGAAAGACGATAAAGTCGGCGCCCCCCTCACCCAGCTGCTTGACCGCCGGGCCGGTGACCTCTTTCAGCCAGCCCCCCCAGGGGATATCGGAGAAGGCTTTGGCCAGCGTCTTCGGCGACTTTGCCCCCGTTTTGGGGATGGAGAGCAATACCGCGTCGGCACCGCTTGCCTTGGCACCCGCCGCCACATGCGCCACTAGCACCATCCTGGGCCCGGGCTTGCCCCCCACCGCTCGAAAGCCCATGGGCTGAAGCCCGCCCGATGATACCGAATTCAACCTATCGATAAACTTACTCATAACCGTATAAAGGCTTTTCTTCAGGATAGAGCTCAACCGGCAGCGGCCAGACCCAGGCAGCCCAGCACCAGCAGTGAAATAGCCCTCTTCACCTTCCCTCCTTAAGCCCGCTTTTCAGCGAAACTACCGGCTATGGGCATCTTTGTCTTCACTCCCTGGTAAGCCCTTATCATCAACACCACCCAGAGGACCAAAACGAGGAGGATGACGAGCCAGCCGAATATCCAGCCGATAATCGGTATAAAGACGAGGTTCAAGGCCAAGGTAAGCACGCCGAAGACGACTATCGACTGCATGGCATGAAAGCGCACGAACTTGTCCTTCCTCTCCACAAACAGGAACTCTAGCCCGGTTAGCCAGAACAGTAAGTAGCACAGCAAGCCGGCTACATTTGACTTCAGGCCGGTGCTTGATTTGTCCCTCGCCTGACCCATTGTTCCGCCCTTCTTAAGCGTTCCTCGCGGCGATGTCGCCGGCCACGGGCACCTTGAACTTTACCCCCTGGTAGGCTTTAATCATCAGCACTATCCAGAGGACAAGGCCAAACGCCCAGAAAATCCAGCCAATCACCCAGATATAGGGAATGCGGAAAACGATGAAGTAGGCCAGGTTAATCGCGCCGAAGACGATGATGGACTGTATGGCATGAAAGCGAACGAACTTGTCCTTCGGCTCAAGGAGCAGAAAAACCAACCCCGTTACCCAGCCCAGAACGTAGCAAAGCAATCCAGCCACGTTCGGCTCCAGTCCGGTGCCCTTGGTAACCTTCTTTTTAGCCTTGGTAACCTTCTTCTTGGCCATAGATTAAAGCCCTCCTTACTCAGCTTTAAAGTCAGCTTATATCATTTCACTATTTACGCTGAAAGTCAATGATTTTGCCCACTTGACAAAAAGCGGACAATAGGCTACACTCCCCCTAATTAAATAGCGTAAAGGCTGGGAACGAGATTAGTAGGCCCCCAGCGAGGCTAAAGAGAGCCGGGTCGGGTGGAAACCGGCGCTGGCGCAGGGGTCGAATGGACTCGGGAGCCGCAAACCAAAACCCCTTTGAAGGGGGGAGTAGGCCTTGCCGGAGAGGGTACCGTTACTAAAGCCCAGGGTATCGTCCTTCCTGCGAAGAACCGTACCTGAAAAGAGATGGTTGCCAAAAGCAATTAATTAGGGTGGCACCGCGAAAGAATTAACCTCTCGCCCCTATGGGCGAGAGGTTTTGTTTTTGGAGAAAAATATGTACCATCCCGAGCTAAAAGAACATAGAAAGCTTAAAAGCCAGGGCAGGCTGGTGCCCGTCTACCGCGAGCTCGACGCCGACGGCGAGACACCGATTTCGGCGCTGTTGAAGATAAAGCGCGGCGACTACGCCTTTCTCCTGGAGAGCGTCGAGGGGAACAAGAGCAGCTACAGCTTTATCGGCACCGAGCCCTACCGCCTGCTCGGCACCAGGGAAGGCGATAAGACCAACCCCTTGCACGCCATCGCTGAAGAGCTATCCAAAAACAGGCTGGCAAAAGTAGAAGGCTTACCCGCTTTCGGCGGCGGCGCCGTCGGCTACCTCGGTTATGAGACCGTGCGCCGCCTGGAGGAACTGCCCTCGCCCGAATCCGACCCGCTATCGCTGCCCGAAGCCGTTTTTATGCTTATTGATGCCTTCCTCGTCTTCGACCACGCCAAAAACAGGATTAAAATCGTCTCCCTGGCCCGCCCCGAAGGCGATGAAGCCTATCGTAGAGCCACCGCCAGGATAGAGGAGCTGGCGGCGAGGCTGAAGAAGCCCTTAGAGCCACCCCACCCCACACCACCCCAGCGCAGGTCAGGCGGCACTACAGAAACCCTCTCAAACCTCACCAGAGCCGAATTTGAGGCTAATGTGGCCAAAGCCAGGCAATACATCATTGAGGGCGAGGCCATCCAGATTGTGCTCTCACAGCGCCTGAGCAAGCGCACCACGGCACCGCCTCTGGACATCTACAAAGCCCTGCGGGGCATCAACCCCTCCCCCTACATGTTCTTCCTTGATTTCAAGGGCTTTCAGGTCATCGGCTCCTCCCCCGAGATTTTAGTCAGGGCTATAGATGGCAGGGTGACAACGCGACCGTTGGCCGGGACGCGACCGAGGGGCAAGACGCCGGCTGAGGACAAGAGGCTGGAAGAAGAGCTGCGCGCCGACGAGAAGGAGCGCGCCGAGCATATCATGCTGGTTGATTTGGGGCGCAACGACATCGGGCGGGTGAGCCTGCCGGGAACGGTTGAGGTCAGCGAGCTTATGGATGTGGAGCGCTACTCCCACGTTATGCATTTAGTCACCAACGTCGAGGGCAAACTCAGGCCCGAACTAACGCCTATCGATGCCCTAGCCGCCTGCTTCCCCGCGGGCACGGTATCGGGGGCACCCAAGATTCGCGCCATGGAGGTCATCGCCGAGCTTGAGCCCGATAAGCGCGGCCCCTATGCCGGCTGCGTCGGCTACTTTAGCTTCTCCGGCGCTATGGACACCGCCATAACGATAAGGACCATCGTGTTTATTGACGGCACCGCCCATGTCCAGGCGGGCGCCGGCATCGTCTATGACAGCGTCCCATCGCGCGAATACGAGGAAACGATGAGCAAGGCCCGCGCTCTATTAAAGGCAATCGAGCAAGCCGAAGAGGGATAGAATGCTTTTAATCATTGATAACTACGATAGCTTTACCTACAACCTCTTCCAGTATTTAAGCGAGCTGGGCGAAGAGGTAAAGGTAGTGCGCAATAACAAGATAACGCTTAAGGAAATCGAGCAGATGGCCCCGGAGCGCATCGTCATCTCCCCCGGCCCCTCCACCCCCCTCCACGCCGGCATCTCCAATGACGTCATCAAGCGTTTTGGAGAAAGGCTGCCCATACTCGGCGTCTGCCTGGGCCACCAGTGCATCGGCTACAGCTACGGCGGCGCCTTCGGCCCGGCCAAGACGATTATGCACGGCAAGTCCTCGCTGATTTATCACAACGGTAGTGGTGTATTTCAAGGTCTGCCCAACCCCTTCCCCGCCATCCGCTACCATTCTTTGATGGTCGCCCGCGACAGCCTTCCCGACTGTCTGGAGCTGACCGCCTGGACGGAGGACGAAACGATTATGGGTCTAAAGCACCGCCAGTTTCCCGTGGAAGGCGTGCAATTTCATCCTGAGTCCTTCATGACCCACCACGGCAAGGATATACTCAGGAATTTTTTGGAGGCAGGACATGATTAAAGAAGCCATAGCTTTATTAATAGAAAGCAAATCTTTGACTATGGAACAAGCATCTGAAGTCATGGAGGAGATAACCAGCGGCGAGGTGACCCCCGCCCAGTTCGGCGCCTTCGTCACCGCCTTGAGGGTCAAGGGCGAGACCGCCGACGAGATTGCCGGCTTGGCCAGCGTCATGCGGGCTAAGTCGGTGAGGGTGGAGACGAAAGCCCCCGCCATTGATATCGTGGGCACGGGCGGCGATAACTCCCAAAGCTTTAACATCTCCACCGCCGCCGCCTTTGTCGTCGCCGGCGCCGGACTTAAGGTAGCCAAGCACAACAACCGCGCCATGACCAGCCAGTGCGGCAGCGCCGACGTACTGGAAGCATTGGGCATGAAGATTGAGCTTAACGCCAGTCAAGTGCAGGACTGCATCGAAAGGCTCGGCATCGGCTTCATGTTCGCCCCCCTCTTCCACCCCTCGATGAAGTTCGCCGCCGCCCCCCGCCGCGAGCTGGGCATCCGCACCGTCTTCAACATCTTAGGCCCCCTGACCAACCCGGCATTGGTGGAGGCGCAGGTCCTGGGCGTAGCCAGTGCGAACTTAGGCGAAAAGATGGCTCAGGTATTAAAACGCCTGGGCACGAAGCGGGCGCTGGTCGTCCACGGCCTCAACGGCATGGACGAAATCACGGTGGCGGGCAACTCCCGCGTCTGGGAACTAAGCGACGGCGAGATAACCGTCTATGATATAGCGCCCAAGGACTTCGGGATAGCGGAGGCAGAAGTGGAGACGCTGGTCGGCGGTAGCTCGAGGGAGAATGCCTCAATACTGCGCCAGGTTTTAGAGGGAGAGAAGAGCCCAAGGAGAGATGCCGTGGTGATGAATGCTGCCGCCGGCATTGCTCTCAGCCGCCAAACTAAAGGCCTGCCCGCCCTTAAGGAAGCCGCCCTGCTGGCTATGGAGGCCATCGAAAGCGGCCAAGCGCTGGAAAAACTGGAAAAATTGGTTGATTTAAGCCAAAGCTACGGATAAAAAAAATGTTTCTGGATAAAATCGTCGCCGAAAAGAAAAAAGAACTGGAAGAAAGGCAGAAGGCTATGCCCCTGTCCCAACTTGAGACCATCGTCGCGCAGAAATCGGCGCCGCTGGACTTAGCCTCGGCGCTGAGCGCCGAGGGCGTCAGCCTCATCGCCGAGGTCAAACGCGCCTCTCCATCAAGGGGAGAGCTAAACCCTGGTCTGGACGCTGTTGAGCTGGCTAAAACCTACGCCAAATGCGGTGCGGCGGCGATATCGGTGCTCACCGAGGAAATATATTTCAAGGGCAGCGGCCAGGACCTGGAAGCGGTTAAGAAGGCACTACCTAACGTCCTCGTACTGAGAAAGGACTTTATCTTAAAGTCTTATCACCTATTTGAAGCCCGCGCCTGGGGCGCCGACGCCATACTACTGATTATGGCTATTCTGGACGACATCACGCTTAAAAACCTGATAACCATAAGCCACAAGCTGGGCATGCACTGCCTGCTTGAGGTGCATAACGAGGCCGAGCTGAAAAGGGCGCTGAAATGCGACGCCCAGCTCATCGGCATCAACAACCGTAATCTGCAGACTTTAGAGGTAGACCTGAACGTCACCAAAGAACTCCGCCCCCTCATCCCCCCCGGGCGCATCGTCGTCAGCGAAAGCGGCATTAAGGGCCGGGAGGATATCGAGAAACTAAAGGGCTGGGGAGTGGACGCCGTCTTAATCGGCGAAACGCTGGTCACCGCCGAAGACATCCCCGCCAAGATAAAGGAGCTGTTATGATTCGCATCAAGATCTGCGGCATCAAAGACGCTTCTCACCTCGGGGCCATAGCCGAGGCTGGCGCCGACCTTATCAGCGTCGTCTTCGCCCCCTCCCCCCGCCGGCTCACCCCGGAAAGGGCGAAAAAGATAGCCAAGGCGGCTAAGAAATGCGGGCTGGGCGTGGTCGGCGTCTTCGTCAACACGCCCGCTGTAGAGGTCAACCGTCTGGCGGCTGACTGCGGTCTGGACTGGGTTCAGCTCAGCGGCGACGAAGACCTGGAATGCTGCCGCCAGATGGAAAGGCCGGTGATAAAGGCGGTTCATATCGCCCCCGACTGGGACGAGCAGTACCTTTTGGACTATCTGGAGAGCGCTCAAAGGGCGCTTCGTTATCGCCCTCCAATCTATTTGTTGGATACCCACGTCGAGGAGAAATACGGGGGCACAGGTCAAACCTTCTCCTGGAAGATAGCGAAGCGGGCGGCGGCAAGGTACCCGGTACTCATTGCCGGCGGTCTCGCTCCTGAAAACGTGGCCCAAGTGGTCGCCGAGCTCAATCCCTGGGGGGTCGACGTCTCCAGCGGCGTGGAGAGCGGAGGGGTTAAAGACATTAAAAAAATCAGGGCTTTTATCGCCGCCGTAAGGCGGGCTGAAGCCAGTCTATACCGAGCCAAAGGAGGACACTAAAATGTTAGTGGTCATGAAAAACGACGCCACCGAGGCCCAGGTGAAAGCGGTCATCAAGGAGATAGAGAGGATGGGCTACCGCGGCGTGCCCATGCCCGGCGCCCAGCGCACGGCCATTTGCATCGTGGGCAACACCGGCCCCGTCGACGACTCCGGGCTGATAATACTGGAGGGCGTCAAGGAGGCGGTCAGGGTCACCAAGCAGTACAAGCTGGTCAGCCGCGAAACCCACCCCCAGCCCACCACCATCACCATCGGCGATACTACTATCGGCGCCGGCAAGCCGGTGCTCATGGCCGGCCCCTGCGCCGTGGAGAGCGAGGAGCAGGCGCTCACCATCGCCCAACTCGTTAAGAAGGGCGGGGCCAAGGTCTTTCGCGGCGGCGCCTTCAAGCCCCGCACCTCCCCCTACAGCTTCCAGGGACTGGGCGAAAAGGGCTTGAAGATTTTAGCCAAAGTCCGCGATGAGACCGGCTTATTAATCGTCACCGAAGCCATCGACGAAAGCAGCCTGGAGCTGGTGGAAAAATACGCCGACATCATTCAGATTGGCGCTCGTAACATGCACAACTACTCGCTGTTGCGCCACGTCGGCCACGCCTCAAAACCCGTCCTGCTCAAGCGCAGCTTCGCCGCCACCATTGAAGAGTGGCTCATGGCGGCGGAATACATCAGCTCGGAGGGCAACAGCCAGGTAATCTTATGCGAGCGTGGCATCCGCACCTTCTCCGATAACACCAGGAATACTTTGGACTTAAGCGCCATCCCCTCTGTGAAGCAGGTCAGCCACCTCCCCATCATCGTTGACCCCAGCCACGCCGCGGGCAAGCGGGACTACGTCATCCCCCTCTCCAAGGGCGCCATCGCCGTCGGCGCCGACGGACTATTAGTCGAGGTGCACCACGACCCGCCCCATGCCCTCTCCGACGGGGCGCAATCGTTATATCCAGAGCAGTTCGACGAGCTGGTGCGAGAGCTAAAGGGGTTAGTGTCATGAAAAGCGACCATACCATCAAACTGGAATCATCCCGGCAGTGCCCGCTTATCGTCGGCGACGGCTTAATCGAGCAGCTGGAGGAGCACTTTGACTTCAGCGGCTACTCTAGTATGGTGCTCATCACCGACACCATCGTCCAGCGACTCTACGGGCGCAAGGTTTGCCAGCGGCTCCAAGCAACGGGTAAACAGGTCTCGCTTTTCACCCTGCCCACCGGCGAAAGGGCCAAGTCGCTGAGCACCGTCGAGCGCGGCTACAGCTTCCTCTTGGCCAACAACGTTGACCGCAAGGGCCTGCTCTGTGCACTCGGTGGCGGTGTCGTCGGCGACACGGTCGGCTTCATCGCCGCCAGCTACCTGCGTGGCATCGACTACATTCAGCTACCCACCACCCTCCTCGCCCAGGTGGACAGCAGCCTCGGCGGCAAGGTCGGCGTCAACTTCGAGGGTAAGAAGAACATGGTGGGCAGCTTCTACCAGCCTGCGGCCATTATTACCGATGTCGCCCTTTTGCGTTCTCTACCCCCCGCCGAGATGCGTCACGGCCTGGCCGAGGTCATCAAGTACGCCATCTCCATGGACGAGGGGCTATACCGTATCCTGGAGCAGAAGAAGGGTAAGGAATTCAGCACCGATGAGCTTAAGGAAATCGTCATGCGCTGCTGCCGCCTCAAGGCGGATATAGTCGAGATTGACGAGACGGAGAAGACTGGCCAGCGGGCTATATTAAACTTCGGCCACACCCTCGGTCACGCGCTGGAAGCGGCCGTCGGCTTCAGTAGATACCACGGCGAGGCGGTGGCGGTGGGCATGGTTGCCACCGCCATGATTAGCCAGCGCCTGGGCAGGCTTAACGCCAGTGACGTCGAGCGCATCAGAGAACTCATCGCCAAGTTTGAGCTGCCCACTTCCTGTCCGGGGGTAAGCCCCGAAGCCCTAATTAACACCATACGCTACGACAAGAAAACGACGCTGGGCCAGACCCGCTGGGTCTTGCTCGAAGGCATTGGCCAAGGAATAACCGGCCAAGTGGTGGCAGAAGATATAGTCAGAAGAACCATCGAGGAGATGTGCCGATGAAAATACTGGTCATTAACGGCCCCAACCTCAATATGCTGGGCCGGCGCGACCCTGAGCACTACGGCACTGATACCCTGCCCGCCATAGGTCAGGCACTTAACCAGAAAGCCAGGTCGCTGGGCTGCCAGCTTATCTTCTTCCAGTCCAACCATGAAGGCGCTATCATCGACTTCCTTCAGGCGCAATCCGAGGGTGCCAACGGCATACTCATCAACCCCGCCGCCCTCACCCACTACGGCTACTCCCTCCACGACGCCCTCTTGGACGCAGGATTACCGGTAGTTGAGGTGCATCTTTCCGATATTAAAGCCCGTGAAGATTGGCGCCAGGTTTCGGTCATATCAGACGTAGCCATAAGGCAGTTCAGCGGGCTTAAGAAACAGAGCTACATTTTGGGCTTAGAAGCCCTGGTAGAGCATATCAAAGGGAAGAAAAGGTGAGACTGAAGATAACGCCGTCATCGCTTAGCGGCCAGGTTGTCGCCCCGCCCTCCAAGAGCTACACCCACCGGGCGGTCATTTTGGCCTCGCTGGCATCGGGGGAAAGCCTTATCAAAAACCCCCTGCTCTCCGATGACACCCTCTACACTATCAACGCCTGCCGCACCTTGGGCGCTGAAATCGCTGTTGAGAGCGATAGCCTGGCCGTTAAGGGCACGGGCGGCAAAATAAAGCCCCAGAAGCAGAAGATATTCGCCGGCAACTCGGGCAGTACTATAAGGATGGTTGCCCCGCTGGTGGCTTTGGGTGAAACCAAGGTCATCCTCGACGGCGACGAAAGATTGCGCCAGCGCCCTATGGGCGAGCTACTGGCGGCACTGCAAGGCTTGGGAATTAACGCCCGCTCCCTGAACAACAACGGCTGCCCCCCCATTGAGATTCAGGGCGGAGACTTCAAGACGAACGAAGTTACCCTCTCCGGGGAAAAAACCTCCCAGCCCGTCAGCGCCCTGTTAATGATTGCCCCTTACCTTAAAGAAGGTCTAACTATAAAAATCGCTGATGGGCTTCGCTCCAAGCCCTATATTGATATAACCCTGGATAGTATGAAGGCTTTCGGCATTGCGGC
>CAYNFV010000008.1:0-6358 GCA_964396645.1 uncultured Dehalococcoidales bacterium | reverse complement strand
AGGTCACTGATGATACGATGGTGGTTTACGGCGGCAGGCCTTCAGGCGCCGAAATCGATAGCCACAAAGACCACCGCCTGGCCATGAGCCTAAGTGTCGCCGCCCTCTTCGCCGATGGGAGTTCTATTATTAACGGCGCCGAGGCCGTCAACAAGTCCTACCCCCGCTTTTTCGAAGACCTAAAAAAGCTGGGGGCGAAAATCGAGGGGTTGTGATGAACATCGTCCTTATCGGCATGAGGGGTTCGGGCAAGACGGCGGTGGGCAAAGTCCTGGCCCAAAGGCTGGGGCGGGAGCTTATCGAGATGGACGAGCTCATTACTCAAAAAGCGAAATTGAGCATACCCGAAATCGTAAAAAAGCACGGCTGGGAAGGCTTCCGAGACATTGAGGAAGAGATAACCGCCGGGGTGGCGAAGCGCGATAATATTATCAACGCCACCGGCGGCGGCGTGGTCGTTAGAGGGCAAAATATTAGCCGACTCAAGCAAAACGGGTTAGTCGTCTGGCTCACCGCCAGTGTTGACACCCTGCTCCAGCGTATTGGTGAGGACGAAGGTCGACCATCGCTTACCGGCAAAACCCACCGCGAGGACATGGAAATAACTTTAGCCGAGCGCCAACCGCTCTACCAAAAAGCTGCCGATATTACCATCGATACCGAGAACAAGACGCCACAGGCAGTTGCCGAGCTAATCGCCAAAGTCAAAATCTGCTGCCTTATCGGCGACCCCGTCGAGCACTCTCTATCCCCACCCATCCACAACGCCGCCTACAAAGCGCTGGGGCTCAACTTTGCCTACATCACCCGGCGCGCCAGCGATATTGAGCCGGCGATAGCCGATATCAGGACGAACGGCTTTCGCGGCGCCAGCGTTACCACCCCCCACAAGGTCAGCGCCCTGAAATATTTAGACCGCATTGACCCCACCGCCCGCAAAATCGGTGCCGTCAACACCATCGTCAACGACAACGGCGTATTGATTGGCTATAACACCGACGGTACCGGCGCCATCAAGGCGTTGGAGGAAACAACCAACCCCGGCGGCAAGAAGGTCGTCCTCATCGGCGCTGGCGGGGCGGCACTGGCTATCGCCGCCGCACTTAAAGAGAAAAACGTCAACCTGATAATCCTGAACCGCACCGGGGCCAAGGCCAAAGAGCTGGCCAAAAAGGTCGGCGCTGAGGACTACGGCAGCCTGGACAAGCTGGAGCTGGTTGCCAAATCCGACATCTTAATCAACGCCACCACGGTGGGCATGACCGAAAGCGGGGAGACCATCGTCCCCCAAGCATTTCTGCACAAACGCCTCACCGTTTTTGATATCGTTTACAACCCCAAGGAGACCAGACTGATTACAGAAGCCAGAGAAAAGGGCTGCCCTATCGTCTACGGCCACAAGATGCTGCTCTACCAGGCCGCCCAACAGTTCCAACTCTTCACCGGCCACCCCGCCCCGCTGGAACTAATGGAGTCGGTGCTGGTCAAAGCTCTGGGAGGAGGCTAGCTATGCTAAGAATTCTAACCGCTGGAGAATCTCACGGCCCCGCCTGCCTGGCCATCATTGAGGGCCTGCCCGCCGGGGTAAAGGTCAGCGTTGAGGACATAAATAGCGACCTCAAGCGCCGCCACGCCGACTTTGGCCGTGGAGGCAGGAAGCTCATCGAGAAAGACAAGGCCGAAATCCTGGCCGGCGTCCGCTACGGAAAAACGCTGGGCAGCCCCGTCGCTTTGATGGTCAAGAACCTTGACTTCGCCAACTGGCGGGAAACGATGGGCCTTGAGGAGACGAAAAACCCAACGCCCAAGATAACCACCCCCCGCCCCGGCCACGCCGACCTAGCCGGAGCCATCAAGTACGGGCAGGACGACATCAGAAACGTATCGGAGAGGGCCTCCGCTAGAGAGACCGTCGCCAGGGTTATGGCGGGCGCAGTCATCAGGCAAATGCTGTCCGAGTTCGCTATTAGGATAGCCAGCCACACCGTCGCCATCGGCAAGATAACGCTGGACAAAAGCGACTACTCTTTTGACGAGGTGGCTAAGGTATTCGATGCCGACCCCGACATTCGCTGTATTGATTCGGCGACCTCGGCCAAGATGAAAAAAGCCATTGAGCAAGCCGCCGCTAAAAAAGACACGCTGGGCGGTGTCATCGAGGTCATCGCCGCCGGCGTCCCCACAGGTTTGGGCAGCGTCATGCACTACGACCGCCGCCTCGACGGCAGAATCGCTAAAGTGTTGATGAGCATTCCTTCAGCCAAAGCCGTGGAGATAGGCAACGCTGTTAGCGGCGCGGCTATCTTCGGCTCCGAATTTCACGACCCCATTAGCTATAAAGGCAAACGCCCCAGCAACAATGCCGGCGGCATCGAGGGCGGCATGACTAACGGCGAAAATATCGTCTGCCGCGTCTATCACAAGCCGATTTCGACGTTGGGCGAGCCGCTGGAAACGGTGGATATGGCCACGGGTAAGTCGGCCAAAGCGACGGTGGAGCGCTCGGATATTTGCGCCGTCCCCCGCGCGGGGGTCATCGCCGAGGCCATGCTGGCGCTGGTCCTGGGCGAAGCCATGATGGAAAAGTTCGGCGGTGACAGTATTAAAGAAATGAAGCGTAATTTGAGCGCCTACCTTAAGGAGAAGAGCCTATGAAAGACGAAAGAGGCTATTTCGGAGACTACGGTGGGCAGTTCGTCCCCGAAACTTTAATGCCCGTCCTCGACGAACTGACCCAAGCCTATCAGAAGGCAAAGGACGATAAGAAATTCTGGAATGAGTTCGACAGGCTATCGCGCCACTATTCGGGTAGGCCAACGCCACTCTACTTAGCCCAAGGCTTAACCGGGCACTGCGGCGGCGCCAAAATCCTGCTCAAAAGGGAAGACCTGGCCCACACCGGCGCCCATAAGATTAACAACGCTTTAGGCCAGGGGCTTCTCGCCCAAAAAATGGGCAAGCGCCGAATCATCGCCGAGACCGGCGCCGGCCAGCACGGCGTGGCCGTAGCCGCCGTCTGCGCCATGCTCAGCCTTGACTGCATCGTCTATATGGGCGAGGAAGACGTCCAGCGTCAGTCCCTCAATGTTTTTAGGATGAGGCTGATGGGCGCCGAGGTCAGGACTGTTTCCAGCGGCAGCCGCACCCTCAAGGACGCCATTAATGAAGCCATAAGGGACTGGGTGACCAACCCCGAAACCTATTATCTATTGGGCTCGGTGGTCGGCCCCGCCCCCTACCCCGCCATGGTCCGGGACTTCCAGTCCGTAATCGGCAAGGAGACCAAAGAACAGATGCTGGCGGAATACCAGCGTCTGCCCGATTACATCGTCGCCTGTGTCGGCGGCGGCAGCAACGCCATCGGCATATTCTATCCCTTTTTGGACGACAAGGATATCAAGCTAATCGGCGTCGAGGCGGCGGGACGCGGCATCAATACCGGCCAGCACGCCGCTCCCCTGATGGCGGGCACCGTCGGCGTCCTCCACGGGACGAAATCATATGTCCTCCAGGACGAGAGCGGTCAAATCAGGGAAACGCACAGCGTCTCGGCGGGTTTAGATTATCCCGGCGTCGGCCCCGAGCACAGCTACCTCAAGGACACCAAGCGTGCCCAATACGTGGCCGTCACCGACCAGCAGGCCCTGGAGGGCTTTCAGCTGCTTTGCCAGACCGAGGGCATCGTCCCCGCCCTGGAGCCTGCCCACGCCATCTACCACGTGGCTCAGATGGCTAAATCGTTAAACAAAGAAAAAATAATCATCGTTAACCTCTCCGGGCGCGGCGACAAGGACATGGACATCGTGGCCAAAGAGCTGGGGGTAGAGCTATGAGCCGTATTGAGAATGTATTTGCTCAGCGCGACCACAAAGCCCTGATTCCCTACGTCACTGTTGGCTACCCCAACATTGAAGCCACGCTCAAGGTCGTCCCGCTTTTGGCTAAAAATGGCGCCGACATCATCGAGTTGGGCATCCCCTTCTCCGACCCCCTGGCCGACGGCGTCACCATCCAGCGCTCTAGCTTCCAGGCTCTGCAGCAGGGCATCAGCCCCCGCAGCTGTCTTGATATCGCCAGGCAGCTGAGAACAAAGGTAGATATCCCCCTTGTCTTCATGACCTACTACAACCCCGTCTTTCACTACGGATTAGAGCAGTTTTGTCACGCCTGCGTTAGCGCCGGCATTGATGGCCTGATTATTCCCGACCTCCCCCCCCAGGAAGGCTCAGAGCTGGAGGCAGTCACGCGGAAACAAGGGCTTGACCTCATCTATCTCTTGGCTCCCACCAGCACCGAGGAGCGCATCAAACTGGTGGGGCAGAGGTCGCGCGGCTTTATCTATCTGGTATCGGTGACGGGCGTCACCGGCGCTAGAGACCGTTTGCCCGCCGATTTAGAGGTCTTCGTGGGCAGGGTGAGAAAGACAACTAGCCAGCCCCTCTGCGTCGGCTTCGGCATATCGACGCCACAGCAGGCGAAACAGGTAGCCGCCATCGCCGAAGGGGTCATTGTGGGCAGCCGCCTCATCCAGCTCATGGAGGCTGAGGACATCAAGCAGGTGGGAGGGTTTATCAAAGGACTGAGAGACGCCCTCGGCTGAACTACAAGCTAAACCGACACCCTCGATTTTCTATCCCGACCACCCCACCTTGAGAAATTCTAAGCACGAAATCCTAAATACTAAATGGTATAGTATAGAGTTGTTTAGGATTTAGATATTAGGATTTAGAATTTAATTTCAAAAGGGCGGTGGGTGGGAATAGATAAAATAGGGGTGGTGGAGCTGAGGCGCCAAAGATAGGACTCTATGCCCCCTCACCCCGGCGGCGGGGGACCGTCACGCCAGTTATCGCTCTTTCGGTGTTTCCGGTACTGCCGGTAGACAATGAAAAAGGACACTACAAAGCTGAGTACGTCCGAAACCGGCAGCGACAACCAGACCCCGTTCAGCCCCAGCAGGTAGCGCAGGAGGTATAACAGGGGAATGAAGAAGATAAGCTGGCGCACCAGCGACAGAATCAGGGCCATCATGCCCTTGGACAGCCCCTGAAAGGTGGTGATAAACATAATGCTCGGCCCGATGAGGAACATGGCGCAGAGCATGATGCGCATGGCCGGCACCGTAACCGCCAGCAGCTCCGGGTTATCGCTGAAGATAGCCACAATCTGCGGCGCCAGGCCCTCGATAAGGAGCACGCCCACGCCGAGCAGCACCATGATGCTCAACGAGGCCAGCTTAACCGCCCTCCACAGCCGCTTGAAGTAGCCGGCGCCGAAGTTAAAGCCGATGATGGGCAGCAGCCCGTCGGAAAGCCCGAAGACGGGCATAAAGGCCAGGTCGGCAACGCGCACCACCAGCCCCACGGCGGCGATGGATATAGAGCCGAAGGCGGAGACCACGGTATTGAAGAGGATAAAGCAAAGGCTCTCCATCACCTGCAGTATCGTCGAGGGCGCGCCGACGCGGTAGATATCCTTCAGTATGGACATATCGGGCTTGAGGCTGGCGAATCTTACCCGGTAAGTCGTCCGGCGCCCCAGCAGGAAATAAAGAGCAATAGCCGCCCCGGACGACTGCGCGATAATCGTCGCCAGCGCCGCCCCGCGGACGCCCATCTCCGGGAAAGGTCCCAGACCCAGAATCATAAAGGGGTCAAGAATGATGTTGATAATGCTAGCCGTTATCATGATAATCATCGGTTTTACGGCGTCGCCCGAACCGCGAATCAGGCTGCTGGCCACCAGGGCGAAGATTATCTGGGGAGCGCCGAAAGCGATGATGGTCAGGTACTGGTTGCTGTAATCTATGATATCCGGCGTGGCACCGAAGGCGGTCAGGATACTCTCCGAGAAGAAAACCGAAAGCATCATAAAGAGCAAACCCCAGAAGGCGGCTAAAAAGAAGATCTGTCCGGCGACGTGATTGGTAGCTTCCAGATTCTTTTCGCCGAAGCGCCGGGAGACCAGGGCGGAAACACCGATACCGGTGCCGATGCCCATAGCCGCAAAAAGAATCTGGTAGGGGAAAACTATCGTCAGCGCGGCAATAGCCTCGTGACCCAGCTTCGCCACCCAGAAGGTATCGACGATGTTATAAAGACTCAAGGTTACGGTGGCGGCTATGCTGGGCAGACTCAAACGGAGCAGCAGCCCGCCTAAGGGTGCGTAACCTAACCTTTCGGTATATTCTTCCATCGATTTCTCCTGCTAACCGGCTCAAAACCTGAGAAGTGGAGCTGAGGGGACTCGCATCTTGGGAAGGGTAGAGGGTAAAGGCGGTAGATGTCAAGAGTCCCAGTGGAGCTGAGGGGACTCGCATCCTCGGTGGGGCTGGGGGAGTAGGCGGTAGAGGACGAGT
>CAYNFV010000007.1:0-24386 GCA_964396645.1 uncultured Dehalococcoidales bacterium | reverse complement strand
CAGATTAGGGCAACACGGCGTTGTCCTGTGCGTATAGTATAACGAAGCAAAGGGTAAAAAGATAGTTCGGGAAGCTGAAAAATCCGCCCCACCCGTGTCTTGTTTCCCCACCCAATGCCCGCCCTCAAAGGTCTTTCAAAGGGGGACTTCGTCCCCCTTAATCCCCCTTTTTCAAAGGGGGAAACGGGGCGGGGCAAAACCCTACAGGAGGATATAAAAGGGGTACCACCCTTGTAGGGTGGGTATTGGGTGGGAAAAACAGCCTGGGGAGGGGGAAAGAGTCTGGATTCCCGCCTTCGCGGGAATGACAGTGTAGTACCAAGGGTGGGAAGAAAGACCTCGGGGGGATATGCTAAAATAACCCTACGAGGATGAATTTAACCGTGAAACTGCGTTCTATGACTCAGGAGGACATCCCCCAGGTCACCGAGATTGACCGCGAGGCCTTCCCTACCCTCTGGCCGCCGGCCAACTACGAGCGCGAGATGAAAAACGGGCTGGCCCACTATATCGTCGCCAGTGACGAGGAGGGTTATATTATGGGTTTCGCCGGCCTCTGGCTGCTGGTCGATGAAGCCCACATCACCAACATCGCCGTGCGGGAAAAGCACCGCCGCCAGGGTATAGGCGAAAGGCTGCTCATCGCCATTATCGAGCTGGCTATCGAGCTGGGGGCGAATCTCATCACCCTGGAGGTGCGCGCCTCCAACAGCGAGGCCCAGAAGCTCTACGCCAAGTACGGCTTCATCAGGGTGGGCCTGCGCCGCGGCTACTACACCGATAACCGCGAGGACGCGGTGCTGATGTCCCTGGAGGATGCCAGAGCCGCCAAAGGACGGCTGGAGAGCTTAAAGCGGGCGCATACCGAGGAGATGAAACTATTGGAGCTTTGAAGACGGGGCTTTCTCTTCTTCGGGGGGCTTTTCCCTATCCTTATTCAGGGTGTACCATTCTTCGAGCCCCTGCCGGCTCTCCGCCAGCGGCTCTCTTAACCTGTCCACTCTGATACCGGCCAGGTAGCTGGTCGACCTTTGCTGTTTGGCCAGCTCTATCTCTTTATTAATGCCCTCGGCGATTTCGTAGGTGCTGGCCAGCCTGGAGCGCAGGCCCTGGTCAACATAGTCCAGCTTGTCTTTATGCCGCTTCCAGTGGCCCGTCTTGAACTTCTTGTACTGCCACTGGAGGAGGAAGGATTCCATAAGCTTCTGGTTTTTGTCTATCTCGGCGATGAGCCTCTTAACCATCTCCAGCCGCCGCTTCTGCTCCTGCTGTTTGCGGAAGAAAAGATTGAAGATAATAAAGATAGCCACCGGTATCAGGTAGGCGAGGATTTTGCCTATTTCTTCCCAGTCCAAAAGCGGCTCCTTGTCCTAAATTCTAAGCTAGAATTAAACCACAAACCCCCGCGCCCTGTCCATCAGGAATATTTGACAAAAGCCGATAAAAGCTAATAGACTGCTATCTATAATGTAGCCTGTTCTGACAAGCAAAAAGCGGGGGTGATTACGATGGCCACTACCGGTAAAGAGATAAAGATAAGGCCCATGGAGCGAGGCGATATCGACGCCATGATAGCCGTTTACAACAAAATCAGGGAGGAAAAGATACCCGGCGTTAAGCGGAGCCGCTTAAGCTACCGGGGTGCCATGACCTTTGATGAGGTGGCCTCGACCAACCCCGGCGGTCCGCTCGACCTGAGCTGCGTCGCCGAGGTCGACGGCAAGGTCGTCGGCTTTATCTGGGGGCGGCTGGCTTTGGTTGGCATACCCATCGACGAAGTGGGCATTATCCACATGTTAATCGTTGACCCCGACTACCAGAAGCAGGGCATCGCCACCAAGCTGGTTGATGCCCTGGCCAAGCGCTGTAAGGAGAGAGGGGTTAAGACGGTGCGCGCTGTCATCGACGAGCGCCATTGGGAACTGAAAAACTATATCCAGAAGCTGGGCTTCCAGCGCAGCGAGCTGGTCATCTACACCCGAGCTGCTGAAAAAGATTAACCCCAAAGCCTCCTTGACGGCAGGTGATATAATATTGTTATCAAACCGCAAGGAGGAAAAGAAATGCCTGATGTCTTTAAAGCCCTGGCCACAGTAGGTGCCTGGATCCTGTTCATTGCCGGCATGGTGATGGGCTTCAGCACCTTCATCATGGGCATTATCAATGAGGACCTGTTCAGCAGCAATGTAGTACCAATGGAATACGGCGTATCGTTCGCCGTTGCTGCCTTCTACGTCCTGGCCGCTGTAGTCATCATGATTCTCCGCAAGAAGATGGAGAAATAGGCCAGCTAACCCTTCTTTACCAGCAGGCATATATTCCGGGAGAACAGCTTAACCGGAAAGCGGTAGGCGCTTTCGGGGAAGGATTTTATTACCTCAAAGCCCGCCTCTTTGACCAGCCTCTCCAGCTCGGCATAGCTGAAGAGGTAGTAGCGACGATATAGTGTCTTGCCCTTCTGCCGCCAGGGGACTTCTAGTTCTTTGGGCTTGAACCAGTTGGTCCTGAACCAGAAGCGGGGCTGCCACCGGTTCCAGACGGTGATAAAGGCTTCGCCGCCGGGCTTTAATACCCGTTTTAGCTCGCTTAGCGCCTCTTTGTGTTCCCCACCCCCCAGATGGTGGTAGGTCGCCACCGAGATTGCCCAGTCAAAGCTTGCGTCGGGATAGGGAAGCTGGCGGACATCGGCTTCTTTGAGCTCGACGCTAAAGCCGAACTTTTGGGCGTATTTTTCAGCGAATTTGAGCATCTCGGCGGAGAAGTCCACCCCGTGTAGCTCGAAGCCTTCCTTGAAGGGTAGAAAGTCGGGGCCGTGGGCGCAGCCGACGTTGAGCAGCCTGCCCTTTTGCCAGCGGCGGGCCAGCGCCGCAAGCTCAATTTGGAATATTGACCAGTGGCGGAGGTTATACCAGCTGGGGGCGATTTGGTCAAAGATTTCTTTATTGTTCACCCTGCCCCCCTCTGTTAGCGTACGTATGATTTTCCCACCCAATACCCACCCTATACGGGTGGTTACCCCTTATATATTCCCCTTCAGGGTTACGCCACCCACCACCACCCTGTTGTGCGTACGTAATGTCTTCCCACCCAATACCCACCCTACAGGAGATAATCCCCTATTAGCCCCTTACTTTGGGGGCGGGGAGGCGCAACCCTCAGGTTAAGGAGTTTACTCATTAGGGTGGGCTGGGCCTGCCTGCGCGTAGCCCCGCCTACCAAAGCCTTGTGCGGCGGGCAGGCGCTTCGGCGAAGGCAGGTTGGGACGAAATACCCACGTTAGCCAAGCGGGGTAGAGAGGTGGCATTTCCCCAAACACAATGTTTCTGTTTCTCGGCTAAATTTGCTACACTGTTTATGGCATAAGATGAAGAAATTTGCAAGGACGATATCGGGGGTTACTCCCGTGGCGGTGATGACCGAGCCGCTTAAGTGCCCGGGAAACTGCGTCTACTGCCCCACCTACCCCTCCACGCCCCAGAGCTATACCCCGGAGTCGCCGGCGGTATTGCGGGCGATAAGGTGCGACTACGACGCTGTAAAGCAGGTCAAGATGAGGCTCAAGGTCTTAAGCGATATGGGGCACCCTACCGACAAGGTCGAGCTGATTGTGATGGGGGGTACCTTCCTCGCCTTCCCTGAAGACTACCAGTACCGCTTCATCAAGGCGTGCCTCGACGGCTTAAACGGTGAGGTTTCCTCCGACCTGGAAGAAGCCAAGCAGCGCAACCAGACGGCAAAGCACCGCTGCACCGGGCTCTGCATTGAGACCAGGCCCGACTGGTGCGGGGAAGAGGAGATAGAGCGCATGCTCCAGTTCGGCGCCACCAGAGTCGAGCTGGGCGTGCAGATGCTGGATGACGAAATCTACCGCTTGACGCGGCGGGGGCACAAAATCGAGGACGTGGTCAGGGCGACATCCTTGCTGCGGCACCACGGCTTCAAGGTGCACTACCACTGGATGCCGGGGCTGCCCGGCTCAACGCCCGCGCACGATCTGGAGCTATCGAGGATGCTCTTTGAAGACGAGCGCTTTAAGCCCGACGGCCTGAAGCTATACCCGACCATGGTGGTCGAGGGAACCGAATTAGAGAAGTGGTATAAGGAAGACCGCTACCAGCCCTACGGCGTCAAGACCATGGTCGAGCTGATGGTCGAGATTAAGTCCATCGTGCCCAAATACGTCAGGATATCGCGGGTGCTGCGCGATATCCCGGCCAAATTCATCACCGCCGGCTGCAAGGACTCGCTGCGGGGGGTGGTCAGGCAGCGCCTGAAGCAGAGGGGAATCGAGTGTAAGTGCATACGCTGCCGAGAGTATGGCCACCGGGCGCGGGAGGGATGGGAAATAAGTGAACCCAGGCTGGTGAGGCTGGACTACGGGGCGGCGGGGGGCAAAGAGATCTTCCTTTCTTTCGAGGATGAAAACGAGACCCTGTTCGCCATACTGCGGTTAAGGATTCAGCCCAATTCGGCAATTATACGGGAGCTGCATGTTTATGGGCCTGAGGTCCCCCTCGCCGAGCAGAATGCGGAGGCGGCGCAGCACAAGGGGCTGGGCAAGGCCCTGCTCCGGGAGGCGGAACGAATCGCAAGCGGGGAGTTCGGAGTATCGCAAATGACAATCTTAAGCGGTATCGGCGCCCGGGAATACTACCGTACCGAGTTCGGCTACAAGTCGCTGGGGGACTATATGGTCAGGGAGCTGGGCTAGTAGTCTTCGTCAGTTTCCAGTTCCTTTAAGCGCCCGTCCCCGATGCCAAAGTGGTGGGCTATTTCGTGGCGAACCACCCGGCCAATCTCACGGGTAATGCTGGCGTCGCCACGGCACTTGGCTTCAATTGGCCTCTGAAAGATGGTTATCTTATCGGGCGGCACCAGCCCGTAATGCCCGCCGCGCCTGGTCAGGGGTATGCCCTGGTAGAGGCCTAGCAGCTCGTAACGATTCCTTAAGCCTAATCTGGCCATATTATCGTGTGTGGGCCAGTCTGCCACCACCACATCAACGTTTTCCAGCCGGGCACTAAACTCCTCGGGCAGGCTGGCCACCGCCCTCTCCACCAGTAGTTCGAATCTCTCTCTGTCCATGACCCCTAGTCTTTGCCGCTCTGGCGAAACCGCCAGACGAGCCATAGAATCAGTCCGCAGAGGACCACGCCGCTGGCCAGGAGCATACTGGCGATCAACACGCTCAAGAAGGAAGACGCGTGGGATGAGGGAACGAAGCGGATAAAGTGAATGATGCTGCCGATGATACCACCGCTGGCTATTACCGTAGCCACTATCGCCACCGGCAGGCTCCTGAGCTTTTTCAGGCTGGGCTTGATAGCCAGATAGAGGAAAAGGGCATAGACGCCCAGGTTAGCCACCATGAGCAGGATGACTATGGCCAGGCTGCCCGCGTGACTGACGACGGAAATCTCCCAGGCCAGGCGGATAATGGCCGCCCCCAGCGCCAGGGTCAGCACCACTATTACCCATATCCGTAGATACAGGCTTTTCATATTGTTAGTTACCCCTCAGGTAGTCTATCGCCCACTGGATAGCGTCCTCGCCCTCCAGCTCAAGTTCATAGTCGGGGTATATCCCCTCGCCCTCTATCAGGCGACCGCTGGGGGTAAACCAGCGGGCGTTGGTGATATAGAGGCCGGAGCCATCACTGAGCTGGCTCAGGATATTGACGCTGCCCTTGCCGAAGGTCTTGGCGCCGGCGATGATGGCACGCCCGTAGTCCTGCAGGGCACCCGCCAGCAGTTCGCTACCGCTGGCGCTGTACTCATCGACCAGGACCACCAGGGGCAGGTCGATGGTCAGTCCGCCCGGCTCTACAGAGTAGACATCACGATTGCCTTCATTATCAACCACTTCAACCACCACTCCCTCCTCCAGGAAGAAGCTGGCGACATCGACAACCGTATCCAGCAAGCCGCCGGGGTTGGCGCGCAGGTCGAGGATAATGCCTTCAGCCCCCTGCTGGACTATGTCTTCCATCACCGGCAACAGCTCCACAGCCGTACGCTCGGAAAAATGGCTGATAATGATATAGGCGATTTCTTCCCTCATCTCGAAACCGACGCTGGGCACCTCGATAACCGCCCGTATTATCGAAATCAGCTCGGGTTCGGTCTCGCCCTCATGAAGGACGAGGAGGTCGACCTGCGTGCCCTCGGGGCCCTGGACGAGGAGCACCGCCTCCACCAGGCTCATATCCAGAGTGGGCTGGCCGTCGATTTCTAGAATTATATCGCCCGCCCTGATGCCAGCCTTATCCGCGGGGGAATCGGCAATCGGGGCGATAATCATCAGCTGCTCGTCTTTAATGGTCACATAGGCGCCGATGCCCTCAAAGCTGCCTTCCAAGCTCTTCAGGCTAAGCTGGTAGGCTTCGGCATCGAGAAATGAGGTGTAAGGGTCACCCAGTGCCTCCACCATGCCCCTGACCGCTCCCTGGGTCAGGGCTTTGGTGTCAACCTGGTCGTTTTCCACGTAATCACGGAGTATTATCTCCCAGGCCTGCTCTATAATACCCAGGTCGCTTTGCGGCGAGGTCCCGTCACCGATAAAATAGCCCGCCGTGAAAGCCAGGGCAATAATTACCGCCAGAAACAGGCTTATAGCTATCTTCATCTTCTTTGACATCAGGCTCACTCTCCCTTAAGGCTTTATAGCATCAGACAAGGCTATCTTATCAAAGAGGGGGAATAAAAGAAAGCTGAAAGAGTGGCTACTAATTGGAACTGGCGACGGTATCCACCAGGCGGATGGTATCGTCAATGTTGGACAGGCTGAAGGATAGACCCCGTTTTCTCAACTCGGTATAGCCCAGCCCCCGAAAGAGCCTTTGCCCCGCCACCCGACACATCTCGTCGTAGAGGGCGGGCCAGTCTTTCCCCTGGCGCTGAAGGCAGAAGAGTATGAAATCTCGAACTATCGGGTCGACTGTCGGCATACTGGCTTTCTTAAAAAATTACCCTTCTGGTATTTCAATATATGACCAACCCGACCCGACTGACAAGCTCATTGAGGGCAACTGACCTTACGTTTTTAGCCCTGATTACGCTTAAAAATGAGAGTTTACTCCCCTTTTCTCAACGCCAAGCTGAAAGAGAAAGAGTTGCCCAAAAGAGGTCAAGTAAACCTGTAAGCCGAGTTCTGTGCCCTTCAGTTGAAGGACGGTGACCATCTATCTAGCCCTTCCGTTACCGGAAGGATCAAGCGACCAACCCGGGGACAGGCCGGGCGTCCTTATGTCCCTCTATTTGGTCTTGCTCCGGATGGGGTTTACCCAGCCGACCGGTCACCCGGCCGCTGGTGAGCTCTTACCTCACCATTTCACCCTTACCCTTCGATCGAAGGGCGGTGTGTTTCTGTGGCACTCTCCGTAGGGTCACCCCTCCTGGCCGTTAGCCAGCATCCTGCCCGGTGGAGCTCGGACTTTCCTCCCGCCGAAGCCTTGGCGTAGGCGGGCGGTCACCCGGTTTACTTGACCCAGTTATAGTGTAGTATGGAGGTGGTCATTAGTCAACAAGGGAGCTATTTCCGGGGCTTCTTCTTGATTTGCAGCAAACGCTTTATGTCGGCGGTGTCGGCACTGTTCAGAACCCGCAGCCAGAGCCAGCGCCCGTCGTGATACTGTTTGGCGCTGCTTATGACGTCGGCCACCTTTGGACTGAAGTCGGACAGAACCGCCAGCGTCTGCTCGGTCTCTTTGCCCCCCAGCACGACGAGCGCGGTGAAGGCGCCCTTTTCCGGGTACAGCGTGCACAGCGACTTCCCGCTACGGCGATAGCGGATAGCCCAGCCGTATTTCTTGCCGCCGAAAACGGTCTCGGGGGTGAAATTATAGCTCGCGGCGAGGAAGGCGGTTATATCTTCCCAGGCCTCGGCGGCATCACTGCCCAAATAATCGGTAATGCCCTTTGCCGTCGGCGGGTTTTCCCTATCCAGCATTCTTTCGAAGTCCACTTCACCCTCCTCGAGAGGCTAAAGCCTTATTGGCCAGCCTATCCGCCTCCCGGTTCTGGGTGCGGGGGACGTGGGTGATGCTGAAGGCTTTCAATGAGCCGGTGAGCCGTACCACCTTTTGGTAGAGCGGACGCAGGGTGGCCTTCTTTACCTTATAGCGGCCATTGAGCTGTTTCACCACCAGCTCTGAGTCCGCCCTGAGCTCGACCTCTTCGGCGCCGAGCCTGACGGCTTCCTCCAAGGCAGCGATGATAGCCGCATATTCCGCCTGGTTGTTGGTGGCATGGCCGATGCGGCGCGAGATACGGCTGACTACTTTGCCCCGTCCGTCCTCAATAACGGCGCCGATAGCCGCCGGGCCAGGATTGCCCTGTGAGGCACCGTCGCTATAGATTAGCAGTCTTTTTGGATTCATTGTCTCAGGCCAGGAACAGGATGCGCCCGCAGCTGCTGCACTGCACCAGCTTGCCGCTCCTCGCCTGCTGCAAGTCGGTGGTGGGCAGCGATATCCGACAGCCGCGGCATATTCCCTGCTCTACCTTGGCTACGGCTATCCCCTTGCCCTTTCTTAAGCTCTGGTAAAAATCAAAGGCCTCCGAGTCGATTTCGCCCGCCAGCCTCCGGCGCTTCTCCTTGAGGTCGGCGAGGGTGGCTTTGAGCCTTTCCATTTCTTCGGTGAGCTTTTTCTGCTGGCGCTGCCAGTCGTCCTTGAGCTTCTCCAGCTCGCCGTTTATTTTAGCCACCCTGGCCTCGGACTGCTCTACCTGGTCTATTATTTCTAGCGCCTTTTCTTCGAGCCGGTTGCGCCGGGTCTTGAAGGCCTCAACCTCGTGCTGGAGATTGGTCAGCTCCTTGGGGTTCTTTACCCGCCCGCTGAAGAGCTGCTCCTCAGCCGCCGCCAGCTTGGTGGTGATGTCGTCTATCTCCCACTCCGCCGTGCGCTGCTGGCGGCTCAGTTCTTCCAGTTGCTTTTTCTCCAGCTCAAGCTGTTTCTGGGTCTTAATTACCGCCTGGCTTTCCCCGAGCTGGCTTTTAACCTCTTCCAGCGCCCGCTCGTCGGACTCAATCTCCAGGTCAACCTCCTGGAGCTGGTAAAGCTGCTTGGCGACAGTCATTTGCAGCCTATTCTATAACGCCGAAAGCCCCGATAGCAATATGTGACAATAGCTTATAGCGGTGTTAGAACATATGTGCTAGTATCTTTCCAGATTTAAATATCGGGGGATTTGTTTCCCTGGTTATGTAAAGGAGGCTCTATGAGGCTGCTGAGATTGGCCGTGGAGATTAAGCGGTGGGACCTGGCCGCCCATACCATCGTGCTGGCCAGCGCCCGGATACTTAAGAACGGAGACAGACCGGATGGCAGAAAGGGTCAAACGAAAAAGAGGCGCCCCAAAGGGTAACCGGAACGCCTACAAGCACGGCTTCTACGCCAAGGTGCTGAATGAGGCTGAGCAGCTCGACTTCGAGCTGGTCACGGGCGTCAACGGCTTTGACGACGAGATTGCCCTGCTGCGGGTCAAGATAAAGTCGTTACTGGCCAACGACCCCGAGAACATCAAGCTGCTAATGGATGCCACCACCACCCTGGCCAACCTGGTGAAAACGAAGTACAAAATCAGCAAGGAGCAGAAGCAGGGCTTGAAGGAGGCAATCGAGAATGTCCTTAAAGATATCGCCATCCCGCTCGGGCTCGGCATAGGGCAGATTGTGAGTAAGTAGAGGGGGATACACCACCACCTTATTTAGCGTACGTTTTGATGTCCCACCCAATGCCCACCCTACAAAGGTTAAACCTTTATAGATTTCTTATTTGGGGGGATTGAAAGGGGGCAGAGCCCCCTTTCTACCTTAAAGGGTGGCGGGTGGGAATAGATATAAAAAGGGGTGGAGATTGCTTCGCTGCGCTCGCAATGACAGTAGGGAAAGGGAGAGCTGGATTCCCGCTGGAGTTTACCCCGTACACCGATACGGGGCGGGAATGACAAGGTAAAAATCGGGAATGACAAAGTGGGAAAACGACATTTTTCACCGTCACCCTGAGCGTAGCGAAGGGTCTCTTGAGATTGCTTCGTCGCTACGCTCCTCGCAATGACAGAAGGAATGATGAACACTATCAATAGACTACGCCCCTACCAGCGGGAGGTGGCGGCAGCTATCTTGGACAGCGTCTTGGGCAAGAAGGGGCTTACCTTCTCGGTGGAGATGGCCCGCCAGGGGGGCAAGAACGAGCTTTCGGCGCAGCTGGAGCTACTGCTACTGACATTCTATATGGCCCAGCCCCGGAACCTGGTCAAGTGCTCCCCCACCTTTAAGCCGCAGACGGTCATCTCCATGATTCGGCTCCGTGACCGGCTCAACGATGCCGGCTTCAGCGGCATCTGGACGCCCGAGCTGGGCTACATCATACGGCTGGGCAACGCCCGCGCCATCTTTCTCTCCGCCGATGAGTCGGCCAATGTCGTCGGCAACACCGCCCATATCTTGCTTGAGATTGACGAGGCGCAGGACGTAAGTAAGGAGAAGTACAGCAAGGAGTTCAAGCCGATGGGGGCGACGACCAACGTCACCACCGTCCACTACGGCACCACCTGGGACGACACCACGCTTTTGGAGGAGGTCAAGCAGACGAATCTTGAGCTGGAGAGAAAGGACGGCATCAGGCGGCACTTTAGATACGACTGGGAGGAGATAGCCGACTATAATCCCGACTACCGCGCCTACGTCGAGGCGGAGAGGGAGCGATTGGGCGAAGACCACCCCCTATTTTTGACCCAGTACCGCCTCTTGCCCCTCCACGGGGGTGGGGGTTTTTTGAGCCGCCAGCAATTGGCGCAGCTAAAGGGCGAGCACGGTAGAAAACGCCGTGCCGAGCGGGGCAAAATATATGTCGCCGGCATCGACCTCGCCGGCGAAGCCGAGGAAGCGCTCAACGCCAATCCGAGGCAGGACTCCACCGTGGTCACCATCGGTGAGCTCGACTTCTCGGTATGCGACGACATCCAGAAGCAGCCCCAAATAAAGGTCATCGAACATTACAGCTGGACGGGCTTTAGTCACGCCGAGCTCTATCCCCGCCTGGTCGATATCCTCAAAAGCGTCTGGAAATGCCGCCGAATAGTGGTGGACGCCACCGGCCTGGGCCAGCCGGTAAGCTCTTTCCTGAGAAAAGCGCTCGGCTCCAGGGTCTCCGCCTTCACTTTCACGGCTAAAGCCAAGTCCGAGCTCGGTTTCAAGTTATTGGCGGCCATAAACTCGGGGCGGCTCAAGGTATATGACAGGGACGGCTCAGAAGAGTCCAGGGAGTTCTGGAGGGAACTGGAAAGGGCAAAGTGCCACTACCGCCCCTCCCAGACCATAAATTTCTACGTCAGCCCCTCTGAGGGGCACGACGACTTCCTCATGAGCCTGGCGCTGCTGGTGGAAGCGGCGGAGAGGTATGAGGTAAAAACGGCAAGAGGAGAAGAGAGGGGGTGAGGGGGAGGGGGGAAAGTAAGTAAAAATTTATATCAAATACGCAAAGATATTGACAAATCACCCGGTTGGTGTTATACGTAATCTGCATATTTGATGAAATATCAATAGTAATGCTACAATATCATTGTACGCACTAATAGGGGGTTGAAAGTGGTTGAAAATACTGATTTAAGAAAAGTGCTCAAGGGTTATTCAAATAAGTGGATTGCCTTGTCGTCCGACAGCCGCAAAGTGGTAGGGGTAGCTGATAACGCAAAAGAAGCGCTTGAACAAGCACGTTCTAATAAAGAATCAAGCCCAATTTTGACTAAGACTCCAGAACATTATGGCACTTTCATATTGTGAGTATACGACTTAAGTTTGATTACCGTAAGTTCCCCGCTGACCCATCAGATGCATTCCCTAGTCGTCGAAGCGCTACAAGACCAGTCATTCCCGTAACCCTCATAAACGGGGATGAAAGGGTAACGAATCTCGCCATTATTGATTCTGGTGCAGACCTCTGTATCTTCCACGCAGAAATTGGTGAACAAATCGGCATTGATATCGAATCTGGCAAGGTGCAGACATTCAGTGGAATCACAAGGGAACAGCTAAGTGCTTATTTCCATGACATTAAGATTGGGATTGGCGGTTACGAATATGATTGTTACGCCGGTTTTTCAAGAGACTTGGTAAATATGCCCTATGGCCTACTGGGTCAAGTTGGCTTCTTCGATCTATTCAACATAGTCTTTGACTATAAAAAGGAAAGGATTGAATTAATACGCAAAGACGACGACTGAAATAACGAACAAAATACCAAAGAGGGGTCTTTAAGCCCCTCTCTTTTATGTTTTGTGGGGTGGGGGGATAAGGGGGGCATTGACAAACAAAAAAAACCAAAGAGGGGCCTTCCGGCCCCTCTTCTTTTTATTGTGCAAGAGGTATGATGGTCATATTGAATGGTTTTACATTATAACTACGAGAACAAAACCAACAATTAGTAGCGAAACGCCTATCGCTAACAGGCTATAGAGATTACGTAGTTTCATTAGATTGCTCACTTTGAATCCTCCTCTTGCTATACATTTCTCCGAAAGCTGTGAACTCTCGTCGAACGTGTTTTTCCTACACCAGGCGTAGAAGGCACAAAACATTCACTACCTGTAACTGTAGCTGTAGCTGGAACTGCCAGAACGCTGTGCTTTGTTCGCTCGGCGGCATGCGGGACAACGCTTTGGCTCATTGGTAAAGCCTTTAGACTCGAAGAACTCCTGCTCGCCGGAGCTGAAAGTGAAGGTAGTCCCACAGTCGGAACATCGGATTGACTTGTCCTGAAAACTCATTGAATGACCTCCTTTCTTCTAACAATTGGCTAGAGTGAGGTCATCCAACGCTTAAGTAAATCTGAGGTTTAAATTAATTAAGTATTTTATAACCTAAACTGAAACCACTATCTATAGTATACACTAAAGGGAAGCACTTAGCAAATTAGTGCAAGCATTCTCGTAAGAGTAAGAAGCCACTTTCGGCCCCTCTCTCTTTATGTTTCGTGCTATTGACACCCCCCCAACAGAGGACTACACTAAAGCTCCGAAATAGCCCCGCAGGAGCCAGCCATGGAGGACTTTTACACCGGAGACCGCCAAAAGAACTACTGCCTCAAATGTAAAAAGGTCGACCCCAGCCCGGTTGAAAAGGAAGGCGTGTTATACTGCCATAAATGCAACACCAGGCTGAGGACCAAAGGCGCGGGGCTGGCGCTTTCGGGGGGCGGCTATAGAGCCGCCCTGTTCCACATCGGTACCCTCTGGCGGCTCAACGAGCTGGGCTGGCTGAAAAGGCTGGCCGAGGTCACCAGCGTATCGGGGGGCTCGATTACGGCGGGGTGGCTGGGAATGCACTGGAAGGAGCTTAACTTCGGTACAGACGGGGTCGCCGCCAACTTCGTGAAAAAAATCGTAACCCCGCTACGAGAGTTCTGCGCACACGGCATAGAGGGCGAAGGCTTTATCTGCGGACTGGCCCGACCCTACCGCCGAAAGCTCTTCGGCAAAGCCACCCTGCAGGACCTGCCCTCGGATAAAGAGGGGCCGCGCTTCACCATTTATGCCACCAGCCTGCAGACCGGCGTCAGCGTGCGCTTCTCACGTCCTTACCTGTCCGACTATAACCTGGGCAAGGTCGAGAAACCGAAAATCGAACTGGCTAAAGCCGTGGCCGCCTCGAGCGCCTTCCCGCCCATCATGCCCCCCGTCACGCTCAGGTTCAAGCCCTCCGATTGGAAAAACTGGGGGGAAAAGAGCCTCCCGGGCAAGGATAAGCTGCGTAAGACCATGGTCCTTACCGACGGGGGCGTCTACGACAACCTGGGCCTGGAAAGGGTCTGGGACCGCTACACCACGGTGCTGGTCAGCGACGCCGGGGCGCCGTTTTCGATGACAACGGGGACATTCTGGGGAGGGCTGAGGCGGCTCTTAATCACCATGAGGGTCATCAACACCATCACCGAACAGACCCGCCGCCTGCGCCGGCGATGGGCGGTAACCGACTTCATAGACGGGACAGCGCTGGGCACATATTGGGGCATAACCACCCATATCGGCGACTACGAGCTGGCGGAGCAGGGGCTACCGCCCCCGCTGCTCAAGGACACCAAGGCGACGGCGGCGCTATGCCGTATGCGCACGCGCCTGAACAGCTTTAGTGAGAGGGAACAGGAAAAGCTAATCAACTGGGGCTACGCCCTCACCGACGCCGGCATGCGCCGCTACGTCGTGGATGCAGGAGCCAAGCCGGGGCGTTTGCCCTTCCCCAAATAATACAAAAGAGGGAGGGGGCTAGCGCCCCCTCCCTTTTATAAACTGGGTCTAGCTAAATCAATAGTATTCGCCGCCGCCACCCCTCCGCCCAACCAAGAGGCCGATGAAGAAGAAGGCTATGGCCACCACCACCATGGTGACCCAGACCACCCAGCCCGTGAACTCGAAGGTGCTGCCGACGGTGAAGGTGCCTTCTTCAGACCAATCGCTGGCGTTGGAGGCGGCATCAACCGCCCTCACCCTCCAGTAGTAGGGCTCATCCTCGCCGGTGGATTCCAGCTCATCCGCCGCCGGGACGGTGTAGGTCGATTCTTCCAGCCCGGTCTCATCGATGAGGAGGGAGGAGGAACTAAAGCTATCCCTGGTGGATACCTGGAGGTCATAGGTCACCGGGTCGCTCTCGGGGTCAACATCATCCACTGTCTCCCAGTCGAAGATGGTTTCCTTATCCGCCTTTTCCCCCTCAGCTGGTGCAATCAGGTCGGGGGCGGGGGGAGGAGAATCCTCCATATAGAAGTCGAAGTCTATGGATATAGTGCCCGCACTAACGGTGATGGTATAAGTCTCGCCACCTTCCTTAGCCGGAACGGTGAAACTGCACTCAAAGTCGCCGTCGGCATCGGTCTCATCGTCGCCAGTGATATCAAGCTCAACATCATCAAAGGTAACTTCAACATCTTCATTGGGGGCAAAACCGATACCTTCTATGGTCAGTTCCATGCCGACGTTACCGGGTTCGGTTTCGGAGGTTTCAGGGTCAATGGTGGCCGAGGTGGTAGACACGAAGTTAGCCGTAATCGTGCTGGTGCTGTCGCTCACCGACACCACGTAGGTCCCCGCCTCACCGACGGGCACGACAAAGTCGGCCGTGAAAACGCCCGACGAGTTGGTGGTTACCGTCGCGGGGCTGGTGGCAATGCTTACGCCGTCATAGGTGATGGTTATGGAATGGCTGGCGGCGAAGCCGGTGCCGGTAACGGTGACGGTGGTGCCCGAGGGCCCGCTGGTGGGGTTGAGGGTTATACTGGCGGAGACGGTGAAGGTGGCCGTATCGTAATTACCGACGACATCCTGCGCTTTTACGGTATGGGTGCCCCGGGAAGCCTCGGGGACGGTAAAGGTCTTGCTGGTCAGGGTGCCGTTAGTATCGCTGGTAGTCGTGGTCTGGCTGACACCGTCAAAGTAGATGGTGATGGTCGAGTTGTCGTCAAAGCCATCGCCGGTGACGGTAACCGTGGCGCCGACAGCCCCCGAGGTGGGGTTGATGGCTATGTCGGGGTCGATATTGATGCTGTCGGTGTCATAATTGCCGGTGGCGCTGGTCTCCTGGGCTTTTATGGTGTGGGGTCCTTCAACGCAGGCGGGCACGGTGAAGGTGAAATCATCAAAGGTGCCGCTGGTGGTGGTAGCAATGGTACCCTTACTGACACCATCAAAGAGGATGGTTACACCGGTGCTGCTTAAGCTGGCGGCAAAGCCGGTGCCGTCAACCGTAACCGTGTCGCCGACGTTGGCCGTGGAAACGCTGGCGGTAATCTGTGGCATTACGGTAAAGTCGTCGAAGGCGTCGGCACCAGCAGTTGTATCATAAGGTACCTCCGCCAGCACGTAATAGGTGTCACGCGGGACTGTAGGCACGGAAATTGTGCCCGCGGCAACAACAAGGTTACCGATACCATCAGTAGTCGCCGACAGGGAAGGCTCGCCCGTATCCCAGATCTCATTGTCGTTGCTATCAAACCAGACCCGCCCATTAGTTTCACTCACCGCGAAACCTGTGCCAGTCGCCACGGTTATGGGTGTCCCCGTGGGGCCGGTAGAGGCTGAGATGGTAAATGCAATTGCACCCATAGCCGGCGTTATCGGTATCGCCAGCATGAGCAGGGCCAGGACGACCGCCGCCGCCATAATCTTAAAGAACCTGGTGTGTTTCATCTGTCACCTCCGTTGCTTCCGTAAAAGGTGGTTTTCTTAACTTACATTATAGGCAGATAACAAAAAAAGTAAAGGGGGGATAAACGCCTAAGCGTTAAGCCTTTTTTAGCCGCTTTTTGGGCCGCTTTTTCCTCCGCCAGTTGTCGTACCAGACAATGACCCCGGGCATAACCGCAATCGTCATCACCAGGCAGAGGAGGACGCCGACCACGGTGGCGATACCGAAATTGCGAATCATGACGAAGTTGGAGGCGATGAGGACGCCGAAGCCGCCCAGCGTGGTCACGGCGGTGATGACGATGGCCCGCCCTATCTTGGATATGGCCTTGACCATAGCCTCCCGGGGCGAAAGCCCCTGTTTCATCTCTTCTTCATAGCGCCCCATGAGCAGCACCATAAACTCGGTGCAGATGCCGATGATAATGACGCCCAGAACGGCGGTGAGGGGGTTGAGGGGGATACCGATGAGGTACATATCCAGCGAAGACCAGGCGATGACGGCGCCGACGGGTATGATGGTGAATACCGCCCGGCTCAGGCGGCGGTAGACCGCCAGGAGGACGACAAAGACGGCGCCGAGGCAGATGAGGTTCATGGTGAACCTCTTGCCGACCACGGCGTCGATGGTGCTAGCGCCGAGAGCCAGGCTA
Source organism: uncultured Dehalococcoidales bacterium (assembly GCA_964396645.1). Lineage (GTDB taxonomy): Bacteria > Chloroflexota > Dehalococcoidia > Dehalococcoidales > BS750m-G39 > E44-bin88. Next base: position 7,558 of record CAYNFV010000007.1, on the reverse strand, counting down.
CCGACGGTCGAAACTGTCACGCCGGAGGGCGGCTCAGCCTCCGCCCTCATCGCCTGCAACAGGTCGTGGATTTTCTCCATGTTTATGTCCTCGATAGTAAACGAGGCGCTGGCCGTGGTGCGGTCGGCGGAGAGGACCTGCTCGAGGTAGAGGGGTGGGGTGGCGGCCAGTATGGCTTCAATCTGTTCCCGGGGGGGAATGACCCCGCCCGCAGCTTCACTAACCAGCGTCGCCGGGCTGTTTGCCGAAATTAGCTCGGAGTGGCGGACTAAAACATCGACCTCGTAGTCTTTGAGCCACTGCAGCACTTCGGGGCTGGTGACGTCATCGGCCTCCATCATGAGGCGGATTTCACCGCCGCTATCAACTATCTGGCGCAGCTCCCTTAATTCCCTGAGCTCGGTCATGTCCTGGGGCATAAGCTCTTCATAGTCGGCGTTCTTGGGCAACCAGTGGTCGACCACGCCGCCGGCAACGGCGAAAAGAACGGCCAGTATAAAAATCCAGAGCGTCTGACTGATAGCCAGTTTGCCCACGCGCAACAGGATACGTTCGATGCGGCCGCTCGCCTCCGTAGATTCTTTCCTCAGCTTGGCGATAGGCACCCGCTTATCGCTCCGGTAGATAATACTGTGCAACAGGAAGATAGCCACCAGGTAGCTGAAGACGATACCGATGGTGAGCGCCACGCCGAAGTCGCGTATCATGGGCACCTCGGATATGTAGAGGGTGATAAAGCCGATTACGGTGGCCAGCAGGGCAATGCCCACCGAGGGGAACATATTCGACAGTGAGCTGACGATGGCATCGCCCACCGTCCTTTTGCGGAGCAGCTCCTCCTGATAGCGGTTGTGGAACTGGATGGAATAGTCTATGCCCAGGCCAATGAGTATCGGCAGCACGCCCATAGTGGCCATGGTGAGGGGAATCGAGACATAGCCCATCATGCCGAATGTCCAGAGGGCACCGACGCCGACCATAAATAGGGAGAGCAGTCGCCAGCGCACGCGAAAGAGGACCATCAGCACCAGAATCATGACCGCGACCGCCAGCGCCAGCAATACCTTTATGTTGTTGTTCATGCTGCTGCTGATGGCATCAACCAGCTTGGTGGCGGCGATTACCGTGGTCTCCACCCCGCTTAAGGGGGAGACGATGAAGAAGTCCTCGATATCCTCAGCCGCCCGCAGGGCTTCGCTATCTTCCAGGTTGCCCTGAGGCGTGACCAGAATCAGGGCATGGTTATCATCGGGGACGAGGGACTGCATTTCCGGGCTTATCTGCCCTTGACTATCGTAGAGAACGGCGGCGATAAAGCGGGGATTATCCAGCGTCGGTTCGCCGATAAGCTGAATCTGCGCCGGAGTTATTTCCTCCATAGCCGCCCGGAGCACGGTCAGGGGGCTGATAATGTAACGGTAGCGCTCGTCGGCGGAAAACTGCTGCTCGAACCGGGAGAGGACGGCCAGGTTATCGGGCGAAAAGATATCGTCGAGGCTGCCCTCGAGCAGAACGGTGATGGGGTCACCGCCGAAATGTTCTTCATAGCGCGCGTTGTCCCGGGCTATATCCGAGCTGGGGGAAACCAGGGCATCGAAACCGGTATCAGGGGTGAGCATGGTGGCCCCGGGGATGAGAGCGCCGCTGAGCAGCAAAACGATTAACATCAGCCACCAGGAACGGCGTATGACAAAGCGCGCCAGCGCTTCGCTTACTCTTTTCATCGGGGCCTCCTCCTCTCCGGCCTTATAGGGATATTGTTAAGCGGAAATTGTCTCCTGTCAAGTACCATGAAGCTAGTGTAGGTCACTATTTTAGGCAAAGAATTACCCCCCTCCTTATTAGGGGAGGGGGGTTGCCAAACAAGGGTCTGCCTCGGCTAAAAGGGTCACCAATAATCTTCTTCGGTAGCCGACCTCCTGCCTAACCACAGACCGAGGAAGAAGACAAGAACGGCCCCGATGGCTATCAGGGTATATATCAGCCAGCCCGGCATGCTAAAGCTCGTGCCGACGGTGAATCGGGTGCCGCTGCTCCAATCACTGGGGTTGGAGGCGGCGTCTTTAGCTCTCACCCGCCAGTAGTAAGGGGCTTCTTCACTGGTGGACTCCAGTTCCTCCTCGTCGGTGAGGGTATAGGTCGATGTGGTCAACTCGATTCTATTGACTACGATAGAATCAGGGGTGAACTGGCTGTTGGTGGCTACCTGGAGCTCATAGCTCACAGGCAGGCTGGGGTCGCTAACATCAGTCCAGTCGAACTCAGCCTTCGAACCTGCCTTGGTATCCATTTCAGGCAGCAGCGGTGCCGGCGCTTCGGGGGGTGTCGCCTCCACAAAGAAGAGGACTTCTTTGGTACTGGTGCCGTCAGTGGCGCTTATAGTGTGTTCACCGGCGGGGCTGGGGGGGACGGTGAACGAATAGGAAAAAGAGCCGTCGGCCAGACTGGTGGTGGTAAACTCAACCGGGTCGGAAGCATAGGTGATGGTTATCTCGTGGTCGGGCACAAAACCGCTGCCACTAAGCTCGACCGTATCGCCGACATTGCCGGGTGAATCCACCGAGGTCAGCGGGCTGATATCGAGACCGGGGCCGACCTCAAGATCAGCGTCAGCGAGATTAAAGGCGTCGTCCTCCACCTCGACAAGGTAGCTACCCGGCTCTACCTCGGGTACAATAAAACGGGACTCAAAGCCGCCGCAGTTGTTAGTATCATAATCTCCGGTTATATAGACGATATCGCCATCAAAGTAAACGAAGATATCAGTGTCTTCGCCAAAACCGGTGCCGATAATCGTCACCTCCTCACTCACTGAGGCCGGGGCGGGACTGAGGGTTATCTCAGGCTCCACCTCGAACTTGACCTGGCCGCTATGCCCTCCTTCATCCTCAACCGTCAGGATGTGTTCACCAGCGGTGCTCTCCGGGATTACAACCCGCGCACTAAAGCTGCCATTGCTCTTAAACCTTCTGTCACCACCGATGACATCAACTATGTCGCCATCATATAACACCCGAACCTCGTCATTGTCATCAAAACCAATGCCGCTCATCTCAACCTCGGTGCCTACCGGACCCGAATCCGGAGTCAGCGCGTTGACGCCGATTACGGTGAACTCGGCATACGCCTTTACCTCTTCATGACCTTCATTGGTGATATAGAAATAGTAGCTACCGCCGTGCACGTCGACACTTTCGTCACCGTCGTCAAGCACAGCCGGGATTTCGATAACTTTAGAGAAAGTGCCTTTATCATCGGTATAGACATATGGTTTTACGATCTTGTAGAAATGCTGGTAATAGCTAATATTATCACCGACGTCGATTTCATCACTGGAAAAATAGATATCATAGGCATGGATATTGTCGGGGTATTCGCTGGGGATTAAACCGCTGCCCTCAACAGTAACTTTGTCGCCGACCTGACCCTTTTCAACATCAAGGGTAATCACCGCAGCCGCCGAGGCTGGTATGGCGGGTATAGCCACCATCAGCAGGGAAAGAATAACGGCTACAGCCAGAATACTAAAGAATCTCTTATGCTTCACTTTTACCTCCATCTTCTCACGCCTGAACTAAGCTGAAACTATTACAAATAATAATAAGACAGAGGTGGAGGCTATGTCAATGATTACTTTGGTAACGACAAAATGACGTTGACGGTAATAGAACAATTGTGCTAGTATGGCGGCACCGGTTCGAGAGTTAAGCCATGGTTGATGAGAGCGATTTGGATTTGTTGCCGGAGTATTGCCGATACCAAGACGATGGGTGCGAATTTGCCGATTCCTGCTTAAACTGTCCCTTTCCCGAATGTATCTACGCCCAGCCCGGGGGCAGGCAACAGTGGCTTAAAAGGCTGAGGGACAAAGAGGTGCTGCAATTACACAAACAGGGTAGGGGCGTTAAAGAGCTGGCGGAGATGTTCGGCGTAAGCTCGCGCACCATCCAGAGGATATTGAAGCGAGAGCGGGATAACACAAAAATCAAGAGTTGCGAGGACCAATGAATAGGACTTCTATTACCAGCCAGCTAAACCGCCTGGATACCGACCGCCTGAAGACCTACCGGGAGTTGCTCGACTTTTACCACGGACGGCAGTGGTCGGGGCGAGAGAGGCGGGGGGAGAAGCGGCTTACCTTTAACTACAGCAAGGTCTTTATCGACAAGATTACCTCTTATTTGATGTCGGGCATCAGCTTCGTCGTCGAAGCCGGGGAGGATACGGCGGAGGCTAAGACAAAAGCGCAGAGAGCCCAAGCTGCCCTGAACCAGGTATACGAGGAAAATAACCTGGAGCAGCTCGACCTGGAGACCGAGATTGACTGCGCCATTATGGGCGACGCCAGCTACAAGGTCACCTGGGACGGCGAAGCTAAGAAGGTGAGGATTACCGCCCCCGATGTCCAGGGGCTCTACGCCTGGTGGCTGGGGGACGACATCTCCCGTATCTGGAGGATTGCCTCCCGATACCAGCTGTCCGCCGAGGAGAGCGAGTTCCTCTATAAGCTTAAGCCCAAGGGCAAGCAGGCGACCGTCGTCGAGCTCTGGACGGACGCCGAATTCGAGCTTTACCTGGATGACGCCCTCATCGAGAAGAAGCCCAACCCCTATGGCGGCATCCCCTTTATCATCTACCCCAACCTCAGGGAGCCCAAGAGGTTCTGGGGAATATCCGACCTGTCCCAGATTATGGAGTCGCAGCGGGAGCTTAACCGGGCGATGTCGCAGCTATCGCGCATACTGGAGCTTTCGGGCAACCCCATCGCCGTGCTGGAGAACGTGGAGGAGTCCGAGGACATCGCCGTAAGACCCGGCGCCGTCTGGAACATCCCTGAGGACGCCAAGGCCTACCTGCTCGACCTCTTGCAGGGGGGCGGGGTGGAGCTGCATATTGATTATATCAACGTGCTCTATCGCATCCTGCACGACATATCGGAATCGCCGCGGGCTGCCTTCGGCGGCACCGAGCGCGACCTATCCGGCGTCGCCCTCGAGATTGAGCTCAATCCCCTGCTACAGAAGGTGAGGCGAAAGCGGATTATCCGCACCGCTGCCTATAACCAGCGCAACCGCATGATTCTAAGGCTGCTGGAGAGGTACCAGGGAGAGAGCTTCGGCGATGTACACCTGCGGGTGGTCTGGAAGCCGATACTGCCCCAGGACCTGTCACGGCTGGTGGCTAACGAACAGACGTTGGTCCAGAGCGGCATTCATTCTCGGCGCCGTGCCATGGACGAGATTGGCGTTAAGGATGCCGAGGGCGAGTTCAAGCGGTGGCTGGAGGAGAGAGAGGCCATCCTTAACATGAATAAAAATAACAACCATAATAACAAGCTTAACACCTCGTCGACGCGAGAGAGGGAGAGAGTTTTCGCCGACCGAGAGGTTAAAGACTCTAAGAGTTAAAGACTCTAAGAGTTGAGGAATCTCCATAAGGAGGTGACAAGTTGCCCGATAAAAAACAGGACCAGAGTCCCAACGGGGAGGAGCTGGAGGGGAGTGCCGAGAAGGATGAACAGCTTGTGGCCAAAGAGCAGCGCATCGCCGAGCTGGAGCAGGCTCTGGCCGGCAAGGACGAGCAGATAGCCGCCCTGACCCAGTCGGCGGCGGAGCTGGAGCAAAGGCTGGCCGAGCTGGAAGAGAGCCTGGCGCAGGCGATATCAAGCTACCGGGCGCTGGTGCTCAAATACAACCCCAGCCTGCCCGAGGAGCAAGTTTCCGGCGACAGCATCGAGGAGATTGACGCTTCCCTGGCCAGTGCCCAGGCCCTTATCAACCGGGTAAGGCAGGAGCTGGAGGCGGAAATGGCCTCCGCCAGAATACCGGCGGGGGCGCCGCAGCGGACGCCCGCCGACCTTTCCACCCTATCCCCCCGGGACAAGATTCAATACGCCATAGGCGAAAGGAGATAAAAATGGCTTTAACATTAGACGAGGCAGCCAAGCTGTCCAACGATATGCTGCTGCAGGGGGTGGTCGAGACCATCGTCAAGGACTCGCCCGTACTCAAGCAGCTGCCCTTCATCGAGATTGTGGGTAACGTCCTGACCTATAACCAGGAAAAGACCCTGCCCACCATCGACTTTTACAATGTCGACGACACCTGGACGGAATCGACGCCGACCTTCGAGCAGAAAACGGCCTCCCTGAAGATTATGGGCGGCGACGCCGATGTGGACAACTTCCTCAAGGCGACCCGCAGCAACATCCAGGACCTGGAAACGGCCGTGGTCGAGCTCAAGGCTAAGGCGCTCAAGGACAAGTTCGAGGAGACCTTTATCTACGGCGAAGCCTCGGGCAGCAAGGAGTTCGACGGGCTGATAAAGCTCATCGACACCGCCACCGCCAGCGACCAGCTCATCGCCATGGGCGCCAGCGGGGCCACGCTGACGCTGGCCAAGCTGGACGAGCTCATCGACGCCGTCAAGGGCGGCAAGCCCGACATACTGCTCATGAGCCGGCGCTCGCGCCGCAAGCTCAACGCCCTGGTCAGGGCGGCCGGGGGCATGATTGAGACCGACCGCGACCAGTGGGGCAGCTTCGTCCAGCTCTGGGACGGTGTTCCCATCGGCGTCAACGACTGGATACTGGATAGCCACACCCTGAGCGGCGGGGTGGAGACAGCCACCACCGGCGGCGACTGCTCCACCATCTATGCCTTCCAGATGGGGGAGGGCGCCCTCTGCGGGCTGACCGGCCCCGGGCACCTGACGGTGGAGCCCATCGGAAGCTTGGAGACCAAGGACGCATCGCGCACCCGCATTAAGTGGTACTGCTCGCTGGCGCTGTTCAGCTCCATAAAGGCAGCCGCTCTAATCGGGGTGCAGGACTAAATTTTAGCGATTGAGGAGGGAAAAATGAAAAACCAAGAGACGGCCAGGTGGCTCTGCCGCTACCGCTTAAGCAAGTACCGGGAGGATATCGGGTCCTACCGGGGGAGAGAGGCGGAGTTCCACGCCAGCTTCAAGCCCTACGAGGTAGTAGAGGGCGAAGGCAACTGCCTGCTTAACGGTGGCATTGATGAGATGTGGGACTTGATTACTGGCGCCGTATCTGGAAACGACCACATCTACGACAACTCCTACGCTACTATCGGCGTAGGTGATGACGATACTGCTGCTGACCCTACCGATACCGACCTCATCGGCTCCAACAAAAAGTATAACGCTATGGAGGCTACCTACCCAACCTCAACCACCCAGAAGGCAACATTCAAGTCCAGCTTCGCTGATGGTGAAGCCAACTACGCCTGGAACGAGTGGGTGGTCAAGCAGTCCACCAGTGGCATCTGTCTTAACCGCAAGGTAGAGAGCCTCGGCACAAAGAGCGGCGGCACCTGGACTCTTGAAGTCTCTATAACTTTGAGCTAGGAGTAGTCAGTGGCTAACGATTTTTCAGGTGATGCCAACTGCGTAGCCCTATGGAAGTTTGATAATAACGCCGATGACAGCAAGGGTGGTAATGACCTCACGCCTGTCAATACCCCTACCTATGATAGTGGCGATAAAAAAGAGGGGACGCATTGTATTGACCTTGAGAAAGATAGCACCCAATATT
>CAYNFV010000006.1:0-26297 GCA_964396645.1 uncultured Dehalococcoidales bacterium | reverse complement strand
CTACCGCCTGGAAGGGCGGATTGCCGGTATCAATGCACCCTTTGCCGTCTATTTCATCAGGGACGGCGCCGGCGCCATCATCGAGCCCGGCCCCGCCGTGCTCGTCCCCGATATTCAGAAAGCCGCTGAGGAACTGGGAATCTCAAAGCCCGAATATATCATACCCACCCACATCCACCTCGACCACGCCGGCGGCTCGGGTAGGCTGGCTGAAGTCTTTCCCCAGACTCAAATAGTGCTCAACCGCCAGGGGGCGAAGCACATGGTCGAGCCCTCGCGGCTGATTGAGAGCACCAAGATGGCTTTCGGCGACGACTTCGAAAAGACCTACGGCCCCATCATGCCGGTGCCCGAATCGCGCTTAAGGCTGGTTCGGGATGGCGATAGGCTTAAACTGGGCAGCCGCGAGCTGCTCATTATACATACCCCCGGCCACGCCGCCCACCATATCGCCATCTTCGACACCAAGACGAAGGGGCTTTTCTGCGGCGAGTCTCTGGGCTTAATCTACGGCCCCGGCTATCCCCCCCTCCCCGCCGTGGCGCCACCCAGCTTCGACCTGGAGCTCTACCTCAGAGACATGAAAAAGCTGAAGGCATTAAAGCCCAGACTCCTCTTCTACTCCCACGGCACCGTCGCCAAAGAGCCGGAAAAGCTCATCGACAAAGCGGTAGCCAACACCAGACTGGTCGGCGATTTAATCTTAAGTGACCTGAAGGCAGGCAAGAGCGACGAAACAATCATAAAAAATATCGGCGACTACCTCACCGAGAATCTCAAAACCCCCCTTGATGAATACGAGCTTATGAGCAACGTCAGCGGCTACATCCACTACTTCCGCAAAAAGGGGTTAGTCTAGGGATTTCCATTTAGTGTACCACCCCAGGTTTTTCTTCCCACCCAATACCCACCCTATAAGGGTGGTACCCCTTATATATCCTCCTTATTTTGGGGGTTGCTAAGGGGGCGAAGCCCCCTTTGTAAGACCTTTGTGGGTGGGTAGGGTGGGTCAAAACAACGTTCGATAACAAAGGTGGTGTGGGATTTGGTGTGGGAAAAACAGCTGGGGGGAGGGGTAAATACCCCTTCTTTTTAGCCCGAAATTCTAGTAGAATAACCTATATGAAAGAGGGCTCGACACCCATCCGCCGCCAGTACCTCAAAATCAAGCAACAATACCCCCAGGCGATTGTGTTCTTCCGCCTGGGCGATTTCTACGAGACCTTCGACGAAGACGCCAAGCTGGCTTCCCGCGAGCTGGAGATTGTCCTCACCTCAAGAAATATGGGCAGGGGACATAAGGTGCCCATGGCCGGCATCCCCTATCACGCCCTGGAAAACTACCTGGCCAGGCTCATCAGCCGCGGCTATAAAGTGGCCATCTGCGAGCAGCTGACCAAACCCGGCGAGACCAAGGGACTGGTACAGCGCGAGGTCGTCCGCCTGGTGACACCGGGCACGGTGGTCGAGCCCAGCCTGCTCGACAGTAAGTCCAACAACTACCTTGTCAGCCTGGTCTGGGGAGGGGAGGGGGTGGGCTTGGCATATATCGATATCACCACCAGCGAGTTCGCCACCGCCCAGCTTCCCCCCCACCGCCTTATCCCCGAGCTGGAAAGACTAAAGCCCTCCGAGATTATTGCCGCCGAGAGCGCCGAGCTGCCCGAACTGGGCTTGAAGGCTTCGCTGACCCGCCTTGAGGACTACTGGTTCGAGACAGAAGTCGCCCGCCAGACCATCCTCGACCACTTCGGCGCGGCAACTTTAGATGGCTACGGCTGCTCTCATTTGCCCCTGGCGATAAGTGCCGCCGGCGCTATCATCCACTACATACAGGAAACGCAAAAAGGCGTCCTGGGGCAGCTGACCCGCCTCACCACCTACTCCACCGAAAACTTTATGGCGCTGGACGTCCAGACCCAAAGAAACCTGGAGCTTTTCCAGTCCAGCCGCTCTGGCACTATCGCTGGCTCATTACTTTCCATAATAGACCTGACCAAAACGGCCATGGGGGGCCGGCTTTTACGGCGCTGGTTGGGGCAGCCTTTGCTTGACATAAAAGAGCTGAACAAAAGGCAGGAAGCCATCGCCTGGTTCGCCGAGAACACACTGCCCCGCCACAATGTTACATCCTTGCTCGGTGATGTCGCCGATATCGAGCGCTTGATTAACCGCATCAAGAGCGGCATCGCCCTCCCCCGCGAGCTGGTCGCCCTCCGCCGCAGCCTGGAGTTAGTCCCCGAAATGCAGAAGACGCTGACGACAATAAGCTGGCTCAAAGACCAGCTAAAAGCCTGCCCTGAGGTGGTCGAGCTAATCTCGCAGGCCATTGTCGAATCACCGGGCGCTCTCGATGAGGGCGGCGTTATAAAGCCCGGCTTCTCCGAAGAATTAGATAACCTCCGTCTATCCTCTAAAAACGCCAAGCAATATCTGGCCGACCTGGAGCGAAAAGAGCGCGAGAAGACGGGCATAAAGTCATTAAAGGTCGGCTTCAACAAGGTCTTCGGCTACTATATCGAGGTCTCCAAGCCCAATTTATCTCAGGTGCCCCAGGAATATATCCGCAAGCAGACGCTGGTCAACGGCGAGCGCTTCTTCACCCCGGAGCTAAAGGAGTACGAGTCTTTAATCCTGAACGCCCAGGACAGGATTTCAGAACTGGAAGCCCAGCTCTTCCGCCAATTATGCCAGCAGGTCGGCGCTGGCGCTGAACGCATCTCGGCCTCGGCGGGCGCCCTGGCCGCTATCGACGCTTTTTCCGCTCTGGCTGAGGTGGCCGTGCGCTACAGCTATGTTCGCCCCACCCTCACCACTGAAAACGCAATAAATATTTCCGAGGGACGCCACCCCGTTGTGGAAAGAACCTTGGACGAGGGCAGCTTCGTCCCCAACGATACTCAACTATCTAACGACGACGCCCAGCTTATTGTCCTCACCGGTCCCAATATGTCGGGCAAGTCCACCTATTTAAGGCAGGTAGCCCTCATCGTGCTTCTGGCTCAAATCGGCAGCTTCGTCCCCGCCGCCGCGGCCACCATCGGCTTGGTGGACCGAATCTTCACCCGCATCGGCGCCCGTGAAGACCTGCCCGCGGGGCAGTCCACCTTTATGGTGGAGATGGTGGAAACGGCCAATATTTTAAATAACGCCACCCCCCGCTCTTTGATTATTTTAGATGAAATCGGCCGCGGCACCTCCACTTACGATGGGCTTTCCATCGCCCGCGCCGTCGCCGAGTACATACACTCCTACCCTAACTTAGGCGCCAAAACCCTTTTTGCCACCCACTACCACGAGTTAGTCGAATTAGCTAACTTCCTGCCCCGTGTTAAGAACTTCAATATCGCCGTCGCCGAAGATAAAGGCGAGGTCATCTTCCTCTATAAAATCGTCCCCGGCGGCGTCGACAAGAGCTACGGCATCCACGTGGCCAAGCTGGCTGGCCTGCCCCGCTCGGTGGTGCACCGCGCCCAGGAGGTCCTAACCGAGTTAGAGGACGGCAGCCAGCAGGCTTTAGTTAAACGCCGCCGCAAGGAAACCGCCGCCCAACAGCTACCGCTACTGGGTCAGAAGTCCCCCCTCTTCGACGAATTAGAGAAGCTGGACATCAACTCATTGACCCCCCTCGAAGCCCTGAACAAGCTCTACGAGCTGCAGAAGAAGGCGAAAGAAGGGTAATTACAATTATGAAAGGAAAAGAGATGAAGATTTTAGCTGTTTCCTGTAGCCCCCGAAAGCAGGGCAACACCGAGATTATGCTTAACGAGGCGCTTGAGGGGGCCAAAGCCGACGGCGCCGAGGTTGAGCTCTACCGCGTATCGGGCAAGAACATCCAGCCCTGCGACGGCTGCTGGACTTGTATGAAGGAGGGACAGTGCCACATTAAGGACGATATGCAGGAGCTGTACGAAAAGCTTTTAGCCGCCGACGGCATCATCCTGGGTACGCCGATATATTTCTACGCTATGACCGGCCAGGCCAAGACGTTTATAGACCGCACCTTGCCATTGGGCCACCCCGAGAGAAACCTGGCCAATAAGATAGGGGGTGTCATCGTCGTCGGGGGCAGCCTCGGGCTTGTCGATGCCCTCAAAGACCTCTATTTTTATTTCGTCACTCACCGCATAATTCCGGCCAACTATGTGGCCGCTTACGGCGGGGCTAAGGGCGATGTCAACAAGCTGGAGAAGGGGAGGCAGGCGGCTCGCGACCTGGGCAGGCAGATGGTGCGGCTGGCGCAACAGGGATTTAAGTACCCGCCCGAGTTTATGACGCCCCACTTCGCCTACGGGACGCATACTTTTTAGAGGGTGTTAGCCCCCTGAAATCTATTTGCCGGCGGCAGCGGTTGCCGGGGTTCTACGCTTTGGTTTGCTCACTATAAGCGTTGGTTTGCTCGCTGGAAGCCTTGGTTTGCCCATTCTGGCGGGTATTGGAGCGCCGGGAATGCAATCTCCCGCCCTGCACAGCCTGGCACAGATTTTACAAACTCTGGGCTTCTTGATTTTACCACCGCGCCCCTTGACTGGCGCGGGTTTACCTCTTCTCAGTTGGGCGCGTTCAATGTTCTGGCCGAGAAAGCAATTCTGGCAAATATGAAAGATTTCGGGGCGTTCCTTCGAGTAATAGGCTAAGACTTTAGCTCTTGCGTGCACCTTGGGAAGTATCGGGATGCCGGGGATGCCCTGACCTTTTTTGCGCAGTCCGGCACAGATTCTACACAATTTGGGTTTCTTGATTTTACCGTCGCGCCCCTTGACTGGCTTGGGTCTGCCTTTTATCAGGTTGCCGTACACCATGTTATTGCCGACGCTACAGTTGCTGTATTCGTGATAGGTTGCTCGTTGTAACCTTGAGTAATAGGCCATAACCACACCTCCTTCCCATTTACTTTTTCACCTATATTATAACCCCACCTGTCAACTTTTATGGCTATGGCTGTCCAAAGGGGGTAAAAGGGGCGTTAGCCCCTTAAATCTATCCCTTAAATGCGTCCCAAGGCTGCAAGCGCTCTAAGGCGCCGCGCGCCCTCAAGCGCACAAGGTTATTTTTGTCCTTAAGTGCCTTGCGGAGAGCAGGGATAGCCGACTTATCATTAAGGTAACCCAGGGTCTCGGCAGCGGTCCAGCGCACGTCCTCACTCTTGTCCTTAAGGGCCTTGATGAGAGCCGACAGAGCGGACTTATCAATAGTTTTGTCCTCGACACGATAGGAGCCTGGGCTGTAGATATCGTTCAAGGCCGAGACAGCGATGAAGCGCACACGACTGTCTTTGTTCTTCAAGACCTCAATCAGAGTACGAACGACAGAGGTATCCCCTCCGAACCGAAATTCCGCGATGGCAATCCCCCTCAGAGCCTGAGCCGCCTCTTGGCGCACGGACGCGTCTTTGTCTTCCAGAGCCTTGATGTGCTTTTGAATTTCACTCATTTTGGGACTCCTTATTGCCTCAGGGATGATTCTAGCCTTTTACAAATTCTACCACCGCTTGTGATCTTCTACCACACCTCTCTTTAAGCCGTTTGTCTTTATTCGTGCCGATGAGGCCGCTTTTCTGAGGCTATTTTTATACAAAATACAACTCCATATGTCAAATAGGTAGTATAACTATTGACAACTGTCTATATTATGTTATATATTCTGGGCGTAGTTTTCGGCTGAAAAGAATGGGAATCCGGCCTTGGAGAAAACAAGGAGGTTGAATGAGTCTACCACCGGACGACACTAAAGAAATGAAGGCCAGGTTCAAAGGCAGCGGTGGTGCTCAATTCTGGGCATATATATCGCCGCGGCACGAAACAGAGAAGTATGTCACCAAATGGATGGTGAAGCTCGAAGAGAAAGACGGCAACTGGTCTGATTTCATCAGCTCAGATGACCCGGTCAAGATTATACAAACGCCCAATCTGGTGGGGGTGTTCCGGGTTATCGTTACCGCCTCCGGCCCGCTTTTCAAGGAAAAGCAGCTCGCCAACCTGCCCGAGAGCAGGCCCGACGTGGGCTGTAATTCCAGCTGTTTCGCCATGGTGGGTATATTGGCTACGGCGGACGGCAAAGACGCTCATTACTGGACGGTCTGGGACGCTTTTTGTAACTGGCCTACAGCCTTGGCTTACAGAGAATCTCTCTAATCTTGAGGTCGAAGAAGTCGTGGGTATGGGCCGGCTTCATCACCACGGCGGTGTCGGCGCCCCGCCCGCTGCCGGCCACGGCGATAATATCCTCATCGGTGCGCACTAATCCCGAGTCGGCGGCCATGGCCGCCATCTCGCAGACCACCTTTATTCCCTGCCCGAAGATGCGCAGGGCATCGGCGATTACCTCGCCTAAAACAAAGGTGTCGTACCTTTTGCGCATGGCCTTGCTCAAGCCCCCCAGGGCGTGGGTAGTGGTGAGGACAATGCCCCCCTTGGCCTCGACAATCTTCTTGTTCTCCCCGGCGAACTCCTGGTCGTCGGGCTGGTGCATGCCGGTAACGTGCGTCACCACGATAACCCTGAACCCTTTAAAAACATCCATAGCCCTGACGGCGGTATCGCCCACCGTCGAGGCGACCACTATCGTCTTTATGCCCAGCTCCTCGGCCCGCTTTCTGGCGAGCTTAAGCGTTGTTTCGGTGTTCTCTATCCCCGGTTTCTCAAAGTAGACTGCCTTAACTTCCATGGCTTTCTCCCTCTAAAATGCTCGGCTGTTTTTACATTATACTACATTGCCTGCCCATAGGGAGTGTGGTATAGTTTGGATAATGGCCGCCGAGATTGAGTTTCTTTCTCAGGGCACGGTGACATCGCCCGAAGGTTTTTTCGCTGGCGCCACCAGCGCGGGAATAAACCAGAGAGACGCCGATAAGCTGGACCTGGCCGTTCTCTTTTCCGAGACTCCCTGCCTGGCGGTGGCGCTCTTCACCACCAGTAAGCTTAAAGCCGCCCCCGTCCTCCTCTCCCGGCAGCGACTGGAGGAGCGGGGAAAATTCGGGGCGGTGGTGGTCAACAGCGGCTGCGCCAACGCCTATGTCGGCGAGCAGGGGCTTATTGACGCTGCCGAGACGGCAGAGCTGGTCGGCGAGGGCATCGGCGTAGCCCCCGAGGACGTTCTAGTCGCCAGCACGGGGGGCATCGGCTTCCCCCTGCCCATGGATAGGGTAAGGGTCGGCATTGACCGCATTGTCCTCGACGGCGACGGCGGCAACCAGCTGGCCCGGGCAATAATGACCACCGATAGCTTCCCCAAGGAGGCGGCGGTCAGGGTAAAGGCCGGCAAGGCCGGGTTCACCATCGGCGGCGCCGCCAAGGGCTCGGGTATGATTCACCCCGATTTAGCCACACTGCTCTGTTTTATCACCACCGACGCCGTCCTCGAAAAAGGCTTCCTCCAGAGGGCATTGAAAAATGCGGTTGACGCCTCGTTCAACATGATTTCGGTGGACGGCGATACCAGCCCCAACGACATGGTACTGGTGATGGCTAACGGGCTGGCTGGTAATGTCCCCCACGACGCCTTCGAAAAAGCTCTGGAGCAGCTCTGTATCCATCTAGCCAAGCGCCTCGCCAGCGACGGCGAGGGCGCCACCAGGCTCATCGAAATGAATGTAACCGGCGCCGCTGACCCCTCGCAGGCAAGGGCGGCGGCTAAGGCTGTGGTCAGCTCCTCGTTGGTCAAGGCGGCGGTCTACGGCGCCGACCCCAACTGGGGGCGCATCATGGCGGCGGTGGGGCGGAGCGGGGTGGAGGTAGAGGAGTCAAAATTCGACCTTTCTATCGGCAAGATAGCCGTGGTCAAATCGGGCAGACCCCTCTCCTTCGATAAGGCGGCGGTCATCAAGCTGCTCAAAGATAAGGAAGTGAGCTTCAGCGTCAACCTCAACCTCGGCTCGGGGAAAGCCACTGCCTGGGGTTGCGACCTGTCCCCGGAATATGTCACTATTAATAGTCAGTATATGACATAAAGGGCTAAAAAATGGGCAAGGTCATTGTAGTTAAGCTCGGCGGCGCCACCCTGGGCAACCACGATACCACCCTGGAAGACATCGTCTCCCTCCAGCAGCAGGGCTGGTCTGTTGTCGTCGTCCACGGCGGCGGCAAGATGATAACCGAATGGCTGGAGCAGCGCGGCATCGCCACTAAGTTCATTGATGGCGAGCGCGTCACCGACGAAGCCACCCTTGAGGTAGTGGTCTCGGTGCTGGCGGGTGTGGTCAACAAGGAAATCGTGGCCGACATCAACGCCCTGGGCGGGCTGGTGGTGGGCATCAGCGGCGTGGACGGCGCTTTCATCCAGGGCAGGGTTAAACAAAAGGAGCTGGGCTATATCGGCGAGGTGATAAAGGTGAACCCCGCCCCCCTCCAGGCGTTGCTTAAAAGCGGCTATGTGCCGGTGGTGGCTCCGGTAAGCTATAATGCGGGGGAAAAAGAACCGGGGATGCGCGGCGTGCTCAACATCAACGCCGATGTCGTCGCCGGCGAGATTGCCGCCACTATCGGTGCCGAAAAGCTCATCTTCCTCACCGACGTCGTCGGCATCTGCGACCAGCGGGGCAGGCTGGTGCCCCAGCTCTCCACCAAAGAAGCCGAGGCGCTGATGGCTTCGGGCACGGCTTCGGGGGGGATGATTCCCAAGGTCAAGGCCTGCCTCAGAGCCTTGTCGGGGGCGGCTTCGGCGTGTATCATAATAGACGGCAGGCAGCCGCACGCCCTGCTTAAGGAAATCGAGGGCAAGGGCGGCGGCACCGTTATTAAGAAATGAATTTAGTGTCATTCTGAGGGAGCGCAGCGACCGAAGAATCTCAGGAGACCCTTCGTCCTTCCATTGAAGGACTCAGGGTGACAGTGAAAAGTCGGGGTGACAGAGGAAAATGTCATTGCGAGGAGCGTAGCGACGAAGCAATCTCAGCTACGCTCATAGGGATTGCTTCGCTTCGCTCGCAATGACGCGGGGTCATTAGGCATCTGGCTGACGATGGTGTATAATATGGCTTTCTCAAAACGGGAGACAAAAACATGACCGACTGGCCGGCGCTGGAAGCTAAATACTTCATGCAAGTCGTCGAACGTACGCCCCTGACCATCGTCAAGGGGAAAGGGGCGCGCGTCTGGGATGAAGAAGGCAAGGAATACCTCGACTTTGTCGGCGGCTGGGCGGTCAACAGCCTGGGGCACTGCCACCCCGCCGTGGTCAAGGCAATAACCGAGCAGGCGCAGCTGCTCATCCACACCTCCAACCAGTTCTATACCGTCCCCCAGCTCCAACTGGCCCAGCTTCTGGTGGAAAACAGCTGCCTGGACAAGGTCTTCTTCGGCAACAGCGGCGCCGAGGCTAACGAGGCGGCCATAAAGCTGGCCCGCCGCTACGGGCAGCTCAAGCTGGACGGCGCCTACGAGATTATCACCACGCTGGGCTCCTTCCACGGCCGCACGCTGGCGACGGTGGCGGCTACGGGGCAGGAAAAAATGCAGAAGCCCTTTCCCCCCCTCCCCACCGGCTTCGTCAACGTTGCCTATAACAGCATCGGCGCCATCAAGTCGGCGACCACCAAACACACCTGCGCCGTCATGATTGAACCGGTGCAGGGCGAGGGTGGGGTCAACCTCCCTGCCGAGGGCTATCTGGCCGAGGTGCGCGCCTGGTGCGACCAGAAGGGCGTCCTGCTCATCCTGGACGAGATTCAGACAGGAATAGGCCGCACGGGAAGCCTCTTCGCCTACGAGCAATACGGCGTCGAACCTGATATAATGACGCTGGCTAAGGGGCTAGGCAGCGGCGTGGCTATCGGGGCTATTTTAGCCAAGGATAAGGCGGCCGTCTTCGCCCCCGGCGAACACGGCTCCACCTTCGGCGGCAACCCCTTGGCTTGCGCCGCGGGCTACGCCACCCTGAAATTCATTATCGATAGTAATATCCCCGAAAAGGTAAAGGCGGTGGGCAATTATCTTATTCAGGGACTGGCCAAACTTAAAGAGAAATTCCCCTTTATCACCGAGGTTCGGGGAAAGGGGCTGCTGGTGGCGGTGGAGTTTGAGAGTGACATCGCCCCGTCTCTGGTGGTGGACTGCCTTAAAAAGGGATTACTGGTCAACCAGCTCAAACCCAACGCCATCCGCTTTATGCCTCCCCTCATCATCGGCAACGGGGAGGTCGATGAGGCTTTAGATGTACTGGATAAAACGCTGGTTAGTATAGCCAAATAACGGAGATTTATCATGGCTGAAAAAGTAGTGCTTGCCTATAGCGGCGGCGTGGATACCTCGGTAGCCATCAAGTGGCTGCAGGAAAAATACAAGATGGAGGTTATCGCCTTCAGCGTCGATGTCGGCAACGAGCCCGACTTCCCGGCAATACGGGAAAAGGCGCTGAAGCTGGGCGCGGTCAAGGCGGTGGTCGCCGACGCCAAAAAGGCATTTATCAACGACTTCGTCTTCCCCGCCCTCAAGGCCAACGCCATGTACCAGGGGCAATACCCGCTGGCCACGGCTTTAGCCCGCCCCCTGATGGCTAAGTTGCTCGTGGAGACCGCCCTGAAAGAAGGGGCCAAGTCCGTCGCCCACGGCTGCACGGGCAAGGGCAACGACCAGGTGCGCTTTGATGTCAGCGTGGCTGGGCTGGCCCCCGAGCTCAAGATACTGGCCCCCGCCCGCGACTGGGAGATGACCCGCGACGAGACCATAGACTACGCCAAACGACACGGCATCCCCCTCCCCGTCAGCGCCGAAAGCCCCTACTCCATAGACCAGAACCTCTGGGGGCGCAGCATCGAGTGCGGCGTCATGGAAGACCCCTGGGCCGAGCCTCCCGAAGACGCCTTTATCTGGGTCAAACCGGTAGAAAAAACACCGGAAAAGGCCGAATACGTCGAAATCGAGTTTAACAAGGGCTTACCCGTGGCCGTCAACGGGCGCAAAATGGAAGGCGTCGCCCTCGTCCAGCTGGCCAACGACCTGGCGGGAAAGCACGGCATCGGTCGTATTGACCATATCGAGGACAGGGTGGTCGGCATAAAGTCGCGCGAGGTCTACGAGGCCCCCGCCGCCCTCCTCCTCATCCCGGCACACCGCGCCCTGGAGTCGCTCTGCCTGTCAAAAGAGCAGCTGCGCTTTAAAGAAATGGTTTCCGCCGAATACGCCGACCTCGTCTATAACGGCCTCTGGTTCACCTCTTTCCGCGAAGACCTGACGGCCTATATAGAATCATCCCAGCGTTACGTCAGCGGCAGGGTACGGCTTAAACTGCATAAAGGGAGCCTGACGGTGGTGGGGCGAAAGTCCCCCTACTCCCTCTACCGCCACGAGCTGGCTACCTACGATAAGGGAGATGTCTTCGACCAGAGCGCCGCCGCTGGCTTCATTCACCTCTGGGGGCTGCCCGCCCGCATACAGGCACGGATGCAGGGCAAAAAAACAAAAGATTGAAGTAGCTGGATATGAGGGTGCTAAAATGAAAAACATTCTTCGATGGCGTTCAATCCTACTGTTCGGCTTAATTCTCTGTCTAATTATTCCTTTAGTTGGGTGCGGCCAGAACAGGGTAAGCGATGAGGTATATAACTACTTGAGCCAGATACAAGCCTGGCAGTCCACCTGGGACAGCTATGAAGCGGAACTCGACTCTTTCTCTGACCCGGCTTATGACCTCTTACTTAACGAGCTGGCAAACATTGAGCCGCCAGCCGTGCGGATACTTCAGCGGCTGGAGGAGCCCTGTGGCGAGATAATCTATCCACCGCGTGACCATGAAGAATACCTGGATGCCCATCGTTTATATCTGGCGGCTCAACGTCACCTGGAGACGATGCAGCGGATTGAGGAAGAACGCTTCCTGGCCAGGGGCGATGACGTCATACCGGCCTGTGATATTATTCAGGATATTGATGCCAGCCAGGAGTACAAAGAAACGTGCAGCATTCTATCCAAGGCTAGCGAGTACTTGGATAGAATCAGGTATAAGTGGGACTCCGTTTTCGGAGAGTATTTCCCGGGGGAATACGAGGAGTGACCGATATGAGAGAAGGGGAGGGTTAAAATGAGCCATATAAGGGGCCGCTTTAAGAAAAAGGCGGACAAGCTGGTCAACGCCTACACCTCCTCAGTTCCCTTCGACTGGCGTCTCTACCCCTACGATATCGCTGGCAGCATCGCCCACGCCCGCATGCTGGCCAAGCAGGGCATCATCCCCGATAAAGACGCCGAAACCATCGTCAACGGCCTGACGGCGATTCAGCGCGAGATAGAGCAGGGCGAATTCCAGTTCAAGTCAGAATTGGAAGATATACACATGAATATCGAAGCCCGCCTTATCGAGATGGTGGGGGAGGTGGGGGGCAAGCTCCACACCGCCCGCTCCCGTAACGACCAGGTGGCTCTGGATTTGCGCCTCTTTTCCCTTGACGCTATTGATACAACCCTAGCACAAATCGAGGACCTGCAGCGGGCGCTCATCGCCCTGGCTGAGGCTAACAAAAAGGTGGTCATCCCCGGCTATACCCATCTCCAGAGGGCGCAGCCCGTCCTGCTGGCTCATCATTTACTGGCCTATTTCGAGATGCTCCAGCGCGATACCGAGCGCTTCAACGACTGCTTAAAGCGCACCGATGTCATGCCCCTGGGCAGCGGCGCCCTGGCCGGCGTCGCCTATGATATCGACCGCGAGTTTCTGTCTGAGGAGCTCGGCTTCAAGGCGATAAGCCGTAACAGCCTGGACGCCGTCTCGGATAGGGACTTCGTCCTGGAGTACCTGGCGGCAGCCAGCCTCTGTATGATGCACCTCTCCCGTCTGGCTGAGGAGCTTATCCTCTGGTCCTCCGCCGAGTTCGCCTTTATCGAGCTCGACGAGGCTTACGCCACCGCCTCCAGCATCATGCCCCAGAAAAAGAACCCCGATGTCGCCGAGCTGGCGCGGGGCAAAACAGGCAGAGTTTACGGCAACCTTATGGCGCTGCTGACGGCGATGAAAGCCCTCCCCCTGGCCTACAACCGCGACCTGCAGGAGGACAAAGAAGCCCTCTTCGACAGCGTGGAAACGCTGCTCTCAACATTAGAGGTCTTAACCGGCATGCTCAAAACGCTTAAGGTAAATGCCGAAAACGCTAAAAAAGCCCTTGACGGTGGCTATATCCTGGCCACCGACCTGGCTGACTATCTGGTCAAGAAGGGCGAAGCCTTTCGTAGTGCCCACGAAAAAGTAGCCAGGCTGGTGAGCTACGCCGTAGAGAAAGATAAACCTTTGTCCAAGCTCACCCTGGCCGAATACAAGAAGCTCTGCTCCCTCTTCGAGGACGACGTTTTCTCCATCACTATAGAATCCTCCCTAGCCGCCCGAAATGTCATCGGCGGCACCGCACCAAAACGGGTGGCTAAGGCTTTAGCCGCCGCCAAGAAAGCGCTGGGAGCCAAGGGTGGCTGAAACTAAGGTGAAGCTGGCCCCTTCCATCCTCTCCGCCGACTTCGCCCGCCTCGGCGAGCAGGTCGCCGAAGCCACCAGGGCCGGCGCCGACTACATCCACGTCGACGTTATGGATGGCCACTTCGTTCCCCCCATAACCATCGGCGCGCCGGTGGTGGCGGCGGTGCGTAAGTGGACGGACTTACCCCTGGATGTCCACCTTATGATTGAATCGCCGGAAAAACAGATTAAGCAATTCGCCGAGGCCGGCGCCGACATTATCACCATACACATCGAAGCCTGCCCCGATATTAAAAGACTGGTTCAGGCAATCAAAAATCTGGGGGTAAAGGCGGGGGTGTCGCTCAACCCACCTACACCATTGTCTGCGGTCACTGAAATCCTGCCCTCGCTGGATTTAGTCCTGGTGATGACGGTCAATCCCGGCTACGGCGGCCAGCCCTTCATCGAATCCACTCTGGATAAGATAGCCGCGCTTCGCGCCGAGCTGGATGAAAAAGGCTTAGCCGCCGAATTGGAGGTGGACGGCGGCATCAATGCTAAAGTTGCACCTAAAGTCGTTAAAGCGGGGGCGAGGGTGCTGGTGGCGGGGGCGGCTGTCTTCGCTTCGGGGCGAACGGTCAGGGAGTCTCTGGCTGAGCTTCGGGCAGTGTCTTAGCCAGCTTGTGCTGGGTGCGCAGGCACCGCGTGCAGAGGTTCATCCGTTTCGTCTTACCGTCTATGGTGATGGTGACGGGGTGAATGTTGGGCGTCCAGCGCCGGTTGGTGTGGCGCTTGGAGTGGCTTATATTATGGCCGAACATCGGCGTTTTACCGCACAGGTCGCACTTCAAAGTCTTTTCTCCTTTGACTATTGCCGAAATTTAGGGTAGAATTTCGCTCGTAAATAGCAATACAATATAGTAGCATAGCTAGGCAATTCTGGCAAGGACAGATAGAATATGGCGCCAACCAAGTCTATTAACGGTCAGGACTTACGCGAGATGTTCGCCGCCGCGGCCAGCTGGCTGGAGAAAAGCTCCGCCGATATTGATGCCCTCAACGTCTTCCCCGTGCCCGACGGCGATACCGGCACCAATATGCTGCTCACCATGCGCTCCACCATTGAGGAATCCCAGCTGGCTAACGACCACAGCGCCTCCGGTGTGTCCAAGGCTATGGCTAGGGGGGCGTTGGTGGGGGCGCGGGGCAACAGCGGCGTCATTCTCTCCCAGATTTTCAGTGGCTTATCCCAGGCCCTGGATGGCAAAGACGCCATTAACGGCAAGGAACTGGCCGACGCCCTGGCCAAGGCCTCGACGGTGGCTTACGCGGGACTTAGCAACCCCGTGGAGGGCACTATACTTACCGTAATACGGGAAGCGGCGGAAGCCGCCCAGGCGCACGCTGCCACCGTCAGCGATGACGTGGTCTCGGTGGTCGAAGCCACGGTCAACGCCGCCAAGGAATCGGTGGCTAACACCCCCACCCTCCTCCCCGTGCTCAGGGAAGCGGGGGTGGTGGATGCGGGGGGGCAGGGGCTCTACACCATACTGGAGGGCGTCCTCCACTACCTAAAGGGCGAGGTGGAGCAGCTTAAACTGCGCCGTCCCTGGATGGTGGCCAGCAGCATCCCCCTCACCGCCAAATCCCCCCAGATGGTGGGTATGGAAGAAGTCCCCTACGGCTACTGCACCAACTTTGTCATCAAGGGCGAGGATCTCAACCCCGACAAGCTGCGCAAGCGGCTGGAAAAGCGCGGTCAGTCGGTCATCGTCGTCGGCGATGACTCTGCGGTCAGGGTGCACATTCACACCCTCGACCCCGGCGACATCATGAGCTACGTCGTCCCCATGGGCACATTGCACCAGATAAACATCCGCAATATGGATGAGCAATACCGCGACTTTATCGAGATGCAGAAAGAGAGGATGCCCGCCGTCGAGGTGGCTATTGTGGCCGTGGTGGCTGGCGAGGGCCTGGCTAACGTTTTTACCAGCCTGGGGGCGACCTTTATCGTTCCCGGCGGGCAGACGATGAACCCCAGCACCAAAGACCTGCTCCAGGCCGTCGATGTGGTGACTTCGGACAAGGTCATCATCCTGCCCAACAACAAGAATATCGTGCTCACCGCCAACCAGGTGCAGTCCCTGACCGAAAAGACCATCCAGGTCGTCCCCACCACCACCATCCCCCAGGGCGTGGCGGCGCTGCTCGCCTTCGACTACGAGGCTGATATGGAAACCAACGCCCAGAGCATGGAAAAGGCGAGGACGGCGGTAAAGTCCGTCGAGGTAACCAGGGCGGTGCGCTCGACGAAGCTGGGTGGCTTGGACATCAAGAAGCACCAGGCCATCGGCTTTCTCAATGGCGACTTGGTGGCCGTGGGCGATAAGCCCGACGCCGCTGTCCAGGACGTGCTGGCGCGGGTGAATCTGGATGAGGCTGAGGTAGTCACCATCTATTATGGCGACGACACCACCTCGGAAGAGGCGGAAGTGGTCGGCGATAGCCTCGATGAGCAGCACCCCAGGCTTCAGGTTGAGGTAGTTAAAGGCGGTCAGCCTTACTATAACTATATTGTCTCCGTGGAGTAGAGGGGAGGGTTAAATGACGGTAAAGATTGTCACCGATAGCCTGGGTGACATACCCTCCGATGTAGCCCGGGAGCTGGATATAACCATCATCCCGCTCAACGTCCTCTTCGGTGAGGGAATCTATCGGGACGGCGTCGACCTGACCACCGAACAGTTCTACCAGAAACTGGCCAAGAGCCAGGTTTTGCCCACCACCCAGATTCCCAGCCTGGGCGTTTTCGTCGAGAGCTGCGATGAGCTGGCGAAAGAGAGCGACGAAATCCTGGTTATCTCCAATTCCCAGAAGATGAGCGCCAGCTACGAAGCTATGGTAGAGGCCGTAGAGAAGATGAAGCGCCCCGGCCGCGTTGAGGTCATCGACTCCCAGTGGGCGATTATGGCGCAGGGCTTGATCGTTATCGCCACCGCCAGGGCGGCCAAGAAGGGAGCCAGCCTCGACGAACTCATAGCTCTTACCAAAAAGAACATCCCCCGCGCCGACGTCCGTATGGTCTTCGATAGCCTGGAATATCTTGAGCAGGGCGGCCGCATCGGCAAGGCGCGCGCCTTCCTAGGCTCCAAGCTCAAGATAACCCCCATACTGGGTATCAGGGAGGGCGAGGCCTTCCCCTTCTCCCGGGAACACTCCCGAGCCAGGGCGATAGACCACCTCTATTACTTCGCCACCAGCTTCAGCCACATCGACGAGATGGCGGTGGAAGATGCCACCACCCCTAGGGAAGCCGATGCCCTGGCCAAAAGACTCAAATCGCAATTCCCCAAGATGAATATATACCGAACCACGGTGAGCCCGGTAATCGGGGCGCATGTCGGCCCCCGCGTGCTGGGGGTAGCCGTGCTCGGGGACAGGGGGTAACGATGACAGTCAAGATTATTACCGACAGCACCTCCGATATGCCGACCGAGGTGGCTAAGGAGCTGGGGATAACCGTGATTCCGCTCTACGTCCACTTCGGCAGCGATGCCTACCGCGACGGCATCGACCTCACCACCGACCAGTTCTACTCCAAGCTGGTAGAAACTAAGGTCATGCCCACCACCTCGACGCCGGCGCCGGCCGATTTTGCCCAAGCCTACGACCGGCTGGCTAAAGAAGCCGACGGAATCTTGGTCCTGACCATCTCCCGCAAGCTCAGCGCCACCTACGACTCAGCCAAGCAGGGCATTGAGGAAAGAAAGTCTAAGTGTCCCATTGAGCTGCTCGATTCGCGCCTGGCGCTGATGGGACTGGGCTTAGTCGCCATCGCCGCCGCCAAGGCGGCTAACCAGGGCGCCAACCTCAAAGAGGTACTGGCGCTAACCAAAGAGAACATCCCCCGCCTGGATATGCGCATCGCCTTCGATACCCTGGAATATTTGAGGCGGGGTGGACGCATCGGCAAGGCGCAGGCTTTCTTCGGTTCGCTGCTCAAGGTAAACCCCATCCTCACTATCAAAGACGGCGAGGTCTATCCCGCCGCCAGGGAACGCTCCCGCGCCAAAGCCATCGACTACCTGGTCAAATTCGCCGAAGGCTACACCAAAATCGAGGAGATGGCGTTAGAGGACGCCACCACCCCCGACGAAGCCGACGGGCTGTTGGAAAGGCTGGGCGCTGTCTTCCCTAAGGAGAATATCTACCGCTCCAAGGTAAGCCCGGTAATCGGTGCCCACGTCGGCCCCCGCGTCCTGAGCGTGATGGTGCTGGGGGAGGTGGTCTAGGGTGGCGGTCGGCATTGTCACCGATAGCGTGGCTGACCTTTCCCCCCGGATGGTTAAGGAGCTGGGCATCTCGATGATCCCTTTGAGCGTCCGCTTCGGCGACGAGGTCTACCGCGACGGCATCGACATTACCCCCGACCAGTTCTACGAAAAGCTCAAAACGAGCAAGGTCTTCCCCAACACCTCGGTGCCCTCGCCGGCCGACTTCATTCAGGTCTACGATAAACTCGCCGAAAAGACAGACCAGATCCTGGTTATCCTTGTCTCCGCCCGCCTCAGCGCCACCTACGAGGTGGCGCGTCAGAGTGTGGCCATGATGAAGCGTAAGTGCCGCGTCGAGCTGCTCGATTCCGAGACGGCAACGATGACCGAGGGCTTTATCGTCATGAAGGCGGCTGAGGCAGCCAAAAGCGGCGCCAATCTCGACGAAGTCATTGAGGTCGCCCGCCAGACCATCCCCCGCGTCGACTTTCGGGCTGCCTTTGACACGCTGGAATACCTAAGGAGGGGCGGGCGCATCGGACGGGCACAGGCTTTCCTGGGCACGATGCTCAGAATAAACCCCATTATCTCCCTCAAAGACGGCCTTGTCGAGCCCGCCGGCCGGACCCGTTCCCGCGCCAAGGCGATAGACCGGCTCTACGAATTCGCCGCTGGCTACGCCAATATCGAAGAGATGGCGGTGGAGGACACCGCCTGCCCCGAAGAGGCTGAGGCATTAGTTGAACGGCTGGGCGCTATCTTTCCCAAGGAGCGCATCCGTCGCTCCCGGATGACGCCCGTCATCGGCACCCACACCGGCCCCGGGCTACTCCTGGTGGCGGTGATGGGGGATAGATAGATTTCATGGTGGGGAGGGGAGTTTGGTTGAATATAGAGCCTCTGCGCAAGATTCTAGGGCTGGAACGGGAAAAGGGTTACACCGATTCGGCCGTCATCGGCGGCCTGGACAGGTTTCTGCACCGCTGGTCGGGTCAGGCCATGGAGTCCATAACCAACCAGCAGCTCCTCGCCGAGTTCCGCCGCCTGCGCCTCGACGACTCAAAGTATGCCGAGATGACGTCTCCTCACCGCCAGCGTTGGATTGAAGAAATAATCGCTTTTTTATCCCAGCTCGGCGAAATACCCGCCGAAAAAGTCAAGCCCCCCAGTGTTAGCGCTCCGACTCCCCGCGAGCGCCCTGTTACGCCTAAGGTAGCCAAGATAGCCGAGATAGCCACAGGCTCGCTGGACGCCTCCATCACCACTATCAAAGGGGTCAGCGCGGCCATGTCGGCCAGGTTCGAAAAGCTGGGGGTGAAGACCATCCGCGACCTGCTCTATTTCTTCCCCCACCGCCACCTCGACTACAGCCAGCGCCAAAAAATCTCCGACCTTATCGAGGGCGAGGAACAGACCGTAGTGGCTAACGTCTGGCAGGCCCAGGAAACCAGGCTCGGTGGCCGGCGTGGCACCGAGGCTATTGTCGGCGACGAGACGGGCAACGTCAGGGTGGTCTGGTTCAACAACCCCTATGTCGCCAGGAGCCTGCGGACTAACGCCCAGGTCGTCATCAGCGGGCGGGTGCGTCTCTTCGGCGGTCGGCACGTCTTTGAGTCCCCGGAGTGGGAACTCCTCGAAGACAGGGAATTAGTCCACACCGGGCGGCTGGTGCCATTGTATTCTTTAACCCAGGGGCTCAAGCCGCGTCAGGTGAGGAAGCTAATGAAGGCAGTGGTGGATAGCTTTTCGGACAGGGTCAAGGACTTTTTGCCCCCGGCGCTGAGAAAACGCTGTAAGCTATTGGCATTACCCCGGGCCATCGCCCAGGCACACTACCCTGAGGACGAAGCCGCCAAAAACAACGCCCGCTACCGCCTCGCCTTCGACGAGCTCTTTATCCTGCAGCTGGGGGTCTTAGGTAAAAAGCACGAATGGCAGGCAAGCCAGCCGGGTACCCCGCTTAAATCTCAGACCGCCCCACTCGATATTTTCCTGAAATCTCTGCCCTTCGAGCTGACCGCCGCCCAGGAAAAGGTGCTCAAAGAACTTTTAGCCGATTTGGGGAGAAAGATAGCGATGTCTCGCCTGCTGCAGGGCGAGGTCGGCAGCGGCAAAACGGTGGTGGCCACGGCGGCCCTGCTCGTTGCCGCCGCCAACGGCTGCCAGGGCGCTTTTATGGCCCCCACCGAGATTCTGGCCGAGCAGCACTTCACTAATGTCAGCCAGCTTTTAGCCGGAGCCGGCCAACAGACCGCCGAAGAGGAAAACCGGCGCACCTACTCCAAAATCATAGACCGCCCCTTAACTTTGGCGCTGCTCATCGGCGACCTGAAACAGGCCCGGAAGCAGGAGATACAAAAGCAAATCGCAAGCGGCGAAATAGATATTGTCATCGGCACCCACGCCCTCATTCAGAAAGAGGTCGGCTTTAAGGATTTAAGCCTGGTCGTAGTCGATGAACAGCACCGCTTCGGCGTTGAGCAGCGCTCGGCGCTGAGGCAAAAAGGCTTCAACCCCCACGTCCTGGTGATGACGGCAACGCCCATACCCCGCACCCTGGCTTTGACCCTCTATGGCGACCTCGACCTCTCCGTTATTGATGAGCTGCCTCCGGGCCGGCAGACGGTCAAGACCAAATGGCTCAAGCCGGAGCAGCGCGACAGCGCCTACACCTTCTTAAGAAAGCAGGTGTCCGAGGGCAGGCAGGCGTTTATCATCTGCCCTCTGGTCGAGGAATCGGAGATAATCCAGGCCAGGGCGGCGGTGGCTGAGTACGAGCGCCTATCCGGCGAGGTCTTTCCCGACCTTAAATTAGGCCTGATTCACGGACGGATGTCGGCGGCGGAAAAGGATGATGTTATGCACCGCTTCCGCTCCGGCGAGCTACAGGTGCTGGTCTCGACGCCCGTGGTCGAGGTGGGCATTGATGTCCCCAACGCCACCGTCATGCTCGTGGAGAGCGCCGACCGCTTTGGGCTATCCCAGCTGCACCAGTTCCGCGGCCGGGTGGGGCGGGGTAGCGCCCAGAGCTACTGCATGCTCCTGGCGGAAAACCCATCGGAGATAGGCAGGGAAAGACTTGACATAATCGAGAAGGTTCAGGATGGCTTTCAACTGGCCGAGGAAGACCTGAGGCTGCGCGGACCCGGCGAGTTCTTCGGCACCCGCCAGAGTGGCCTGCCCGACCTGCGCATGGCTAAGCTCTCCGACGTCGCCCTCTTAGAGCTTGCCCGTGCCGAGGCCATAAAATTGTTTGAGAAAGACCCCGGCCTGAAGAAGCCCGCCCACGCCCCCCTGGCTAGAGAAATGGAACGGGTGTGGCGGGGCGGGGGAGAACTAAGCTAAAATTCCCCCTTTGTAAAAGCCCGCCTGCCAAAGCCTTGTGCGGCGGAGAGGGGGAATAAGGGGAATTTTCCTCCCCACCCCCAGGTCTTTTTCCCACCCAATACCCGCCCTACATAGGTGTAACCTCTGTATACTTCTCTCCCCACCCCCGTTTCAATTTGTGCTATAATCTGGGCGTTTGGTTAAATACCTGATGGTATAGCGAGGGGGTCGATTTCAGAAGCAGCCAAGGTTTATCGGTTGGGGAGGCAACAAAGAGGGTGTTGATAATAGGGGGTGGTGCCTATGGATAGACAAAGGCACTCGGGAAAGACCGAGAAAAATCACGACGAATAACTCCATCGGTAAGGAGCTTCTACAATGTCAAATGCCAAGTTAGTGTCTCAGGAAGAGGATAAAAAAGAAGCAACTTACATTTTTCAGGGCACCGATCCTGCCAGCTTAGCTGGTGCTGTAGGTTCTTTTTTTAATGCTGAAGGGTACAAATTGGAAGAAGGTACGCCGGAGGAAGGTGTTTATGGCAAGGGAAGCGGGGTTCTGCGCGCCATCTTTGGTTTCTGGGCCAAGAGGTTCAGATATGGGGTCAAGATTTTTCCAGAGTCGGGAAAGGTTCACTTAAAGATTATAAATGTTATGAGTGGCGTTGAAGAGGGAGGAATTGCTGGTTATATGGAGATAAATAGAGAATTCACTCGCCTTAAAAAGAAAATACAGACCATCTCTTTTTAAAAGAAGTGTGGTCAAGGTGCGAGTTTCTCTTGGCTGAATTGTCTCTTTCCACTTGGCTTTGTGCTATAATAAGACTTCTTAAATGATTAGACGAAGAATCATCGAGCTGCTCACCAAAGCGGCTAACGAGGCGCAAAAGTCGGGCAAACTACCCTCGGTGGCGCTGCCCGAAATCACTATCGAACACCCCCAGAACCCCGAACACGGTGACTACGCCTCCAGTTTTCCCTTAAAGCTGGCGCGCACCATCGGCGTCAAACCCCTGACCATCGCCCAGGACGTAGCCGCCTTCATTAAGCCCACCCCCGAAATCGAAAGCGTCACCGTGGCTCCGCCCGGTTTCATCAACTTCACCCTCAACAACGACTGGCTGACGAAGCAGGTGGACGCCATTAGAACGGCTGGCGATGTTTACGGCAACCTCAATCTGGGCAAGGGCAGCCGCGTTCAGCTCGAGTTCGTCAGCGTCAACCCCACCGGCCCCCTCCACGTGGGGCACGGGCGGGGGGCAATACTGGGCAGCACGCTGGCTAATGTCCTGGCGGCGGAGGGCTACGATGTAGAGAAGGAATACTACATCAACGACGCCGGCAGCCAGATGCAGGCCTTCTATCGCTCCCTCTACGCCCGCTACCAGCAGGCCCTGGGCAAAGATGCCGAGATGCCCGCCGACGGCTATTTCGGCCACTATATGGTCGAGCTGGCTAAGGAGATTGCCGCTGAGAAAAAAGACCACTTTCTCGCCCTGCCCCCGGAAAAAGCAATCGCCGAGCTGGGCAAGCTGGGCTTAGAAAAGATAATGGCCCAAATCAGAGGCGACCTGGATTTGCTTAGGGTAAGCTTCGACGTCTGGTTCAGCGAGCAGAGCCTCTACGACAAAGGCCAGTACCAGAAAGTGATGTCGCTGCTGGAGAAGGGCGGCTATATCGCCGAGAAGGCAAATGCCACCTGGTTCGTCTCCACCGCTCTGGGCGAGGATAAGGACAACGTGGTGGTGCGCAGCGACGGCTCACCTACCTATTTCGCCGCCGATATCGCCTACCACTATAACAAGTTCGTCGAGCGCAGGTTCGATAGGGTCATCAACATCTGGGGCGCCGACCACCAGGGTCATATCTCCAGGATGAAGGCGGTGGTGGCGGCTTTAGGCATCGCCCCGGAGAGGCTTGAGGTCATCATCTCCCAGATGGTCACCCTGCGCCGCGGTCAGGAGCTGGTCAAGGTCTCCAAGCGCAGCGGCGATATCATCACCCTGCGCGAGGTCATCGACGAGGTCGGCGCCGACGCCTGCCGCTTCTTCTTCGTCTCCCGCAGTGCCGACAGCCAGATGGACTTTGATTTAGAGTTAGCCGAGAAGCAGTCCGCCGATAACCCGGTCTACTATGTTCAGTACGCCCACGCCCGCATCGCCAGCATACTGCGCTTAGCTCGGGAGAGGGGAATCGACTGCGCCGATGGCGACGTCTCCTTGCTTACCACCGAGCCCGAGCTGACCTTAATCCGCAAGATGCTGCTCCTGCCTGAGATGATTGAGGTCGTCGCCCAAACGCTGGAACCCCACCACCTCGCCTACTACGCTCAGGATTTAGCCACGGTATTTCACAGCTTCTATATGCAGTGCCGCGTGGTCACCGACGACGAAAAGATGACCAAGGCCCGCCTCAAGCTGGTCGAGGCCGCCAAGACGGTGCTGGCCAAGACGCTGAATCTTATGGGCATGGAAGCCCCCGACCGGATGTAAGCTACTCCAGCCCCAATTCCTTGTATTTTTTAGCCAGCTCGGCGTAGCTTGAGGGCCCATGTTTCACCCACCAGAGCTGTTCCTCGGTAGCCTTACCCATCACCCGCCCCGGCACCCCGGCCACGAAAGAGCCGTCGGGAACCTTAATCCCCGCCTTGACTAAACACC
This sequence comes from uncultured Dehalococcoidales bacterium, assembly GCA_964396645.1. Taxonomy (GTDB): domain Bacteria; phylum Chloroflexota; class Dehalococcoidia; order Dehalococcoidales; family BS750m-G39; genus E44-bin88. The sequence continues at coordinate 2,660 of CAYNFV010000006.1, read as the reverse complement.
CCGCGGCGATAACACAAAGGTCGCCGATTTCGCTGTCGTGCAGGATGGTGGCGTTCATACCGACGAGCACGCTGTTGCCGATTTTACGGCAGTTGACCACCGCCCCGTGCCCGATGTGGACGTTATCCCCGATGGTGACCTCTTCCCGGTAATCATCTTTTGACGGCGACCCTGAGTGGATTACGCAGTTGTCCTCGATGGCGGTGTTCCTGCCTATCTTGATGCTGCCGAAGTCAGCCCTGATGACCGCCCCCGGCCAGACGCTTGAGTTTTCCCCGATTTCCACCTCCCCGATAACGTAAGCCGCCTCGCTGACGAAAGCGCTCTTGGCTATCTTGGGCCTCTTGTCCCCCAGGCTTCTAATCATTCTCTATCTCCTTGGATTCGTTAACATTATAGGCTTAGGTTGGGGGGTAGTTCAAATTATTTCTGTTTCCCCACCCCTCTGTTTTACGGGTGTTTTATTTCCCATACCCCCCCCCGCCCAAAAAAGTTTTACCTCTTTCATCCCTTTACCCCGCCCCGGAAACGGGAATAAAAAAGAGGGGCTTTAAGCCCCTCTTAGAAGCTCTAATCAGAAATGTTCCTACTTCGGCGGTGCTGGCATGAGGCCGACCTGTTGCAAGAACGAGGCCAAATTCCAGTATATGGACTCTCGGCTTATCTTACCGCCCTTAAACTCGATTATTGAAGCGCCCCGCACCGAGAAGCTCTTGCCGGTGGCCGGCATCCCGGGAATGTCGCTCTTGGCAAAGGTGCCGCTCATGACCCACTCGCTGGCTCCCCGGTCGCCAGTGTTAAAACCGGACTTAACTTCAATCTTAAAGTTGGAGAAATTAGCGAATGTAGAGCTGATGAAGTCTTTTGCTTCCTTCTTGCCACGCCATACCTTTCCCATAGGCATAGAATCGTAGACAACGTCATCCGTAAAAAAAGTAAGAAGCTTTTCCACATCGTGGGCATTCAGTGCTGCCTGATAGTCATTCATCATCTTTTCTATATCGCTTGCCATTTTAATGCCTCCTTTTGGTTTGGACTGTGAATTGAATTATACAACTAAAAAAGGTGGTGTCAAGGCATGGGCGTTAAAGAGTCTATAGAGGTGAGGCCTCTGTAGGGTGGGTTGGGTGGGAAGAAGAATGCCCTCTAACAGGGTTTTCCCTCCCTCACAAGGCTCGCCTTGTCCTTATCTGCCCCTTTGTGCTAAACTTTGCCCTTGAGGGGTACTAGATGAAAAAGCGCGTTTTTTCCGGCATTCAACCGACGGGCTCCCTTATGATAGGCAACTACCTGGGGGCGATGCAGAACTATGTCAGGCTTCAGGATGACTATGACTGCGTTTACTGCATCGTTGACCTCCACGCCATCACCGTTCAGCAGAACCCCAAGGAGCTGAAGTCCCGTACCCGCGAGGTGGCCGGGCTGCTTATTGCGGCTGGCATAGACCCCAGGCGCTCCATCCTTTTCGTACAGTCCCACATCAGCGCCCACGCTGAGCTGGCCTGGATTCTGAACTGCTTTATCCCCATGGGCTGGATGCAGCGCATGACCCAGTTCAAGGAGAAGTCGGCCAAGCACAGGGAGAAGGTGAGCGTGGGTCTCTTTGACTACCCGTCTCTGATGGCGGCTGATATCCTGCTCTACAATACCGATGTCGTGCCGGTGGGTGAAGACCAGAAACAGCACGTAGAGTTGGCCCGGGATACGGCGCAGCGTTTTAATAATATCTACGGCCAGACCTTCGTGTTACCTGAGCCGCTTATACCCGATGTCGGCGCCCGCATCATGGGCCTGGACGACCCCACCAAGAAGATGAGCAAGAGCGAGACGACAACAGGCCACGCCATTGACCTCCTCGATACACCTGATGAAATCCGCAACAAGATAATGCGGGCGACCACGGATTCCCTGCGCGAGATACGCTTTGACCCCACCCGCCCCGGTATCTTTAACCTTTTGACCATCTACCAGCTCTTCACCGGACAGGGCCAGCAGGATATCGAGGCGCAGTTCGAGGGCAAGGGCTACAGCGATTTTAAGAAGGCTTTAGCCGAGGTGGTCGTCGAGGGCTTGCGCCCCCTGCAGGAGCGCTATAAAGCATTGACCGCCGACCCCACCCACATCGACTCCATCCTCACCGACAGCGCCAACCGCGCCCGCCCCATTGCAGAAAAGGTTTTAGCTGAGGTCAAAAAGAGGGTGGGGTTGGGCTAAAGCCTACTACTGCGGCGGTGCCGGCATGATGCCGACCTGTTGCAGGAACGAGACCAGATTCCAGTAGTTGGTGTGTCGGCTTAATTTACCGTTCTTAAACTCGGTGATGGCAGCGCCGCGCACCGAAAATTTCTTGCCGGTGGCTGGCATAGCTGGAATATCGCTTTTGGCAAAAGTACCGCTCATGACCCACTCGCTGGCTCCCCGGTCGCCGGCTTGGAAGCCGGACTTCATCTCTAGTTTGAAGTCGGGGAAGTTAGTGAATGTGTTGCTGAGGAAGTCTTTTATTTCCTTCTTGCCCTTGCTCACTTTGCCCATAGGTATGCACTCGTAGACAGCGTCATCCGTAAAAAAAGTAAGTATCTTGTCCAAATCGTGCGCGTTCATTGCTGCCAGATAGTCCCCCATCATCTTTTCTACATCGTTCGCCATATTTATGCCTCCTT
>CAYNFV010000005.1:0-28192 GCA_964396645.1 uncultured Dehalococcoidales bacterium | reverse complement strand
CGGCACCGCCTGCCACGTGCGGGGCTCCGATCTTCTCCTCGACCATGCCATTGACCAGCTCGGGATTAAACCGGGCGAGGTAACCCCCGATGGTCTTTTCTCTATCGAACACGTCAACTGCCTTGGTGCCTGCGCCCTGGGGCCGATAGTTGCCGAAAACGGGTCCTATCATAAACACATGACGCCGGCTAAGCTCCGCAAACTTATCGAAACCCTCAGCCGCCAGAAAACGGAGGATGCTCACCATGCCCAGGCTTAATAGCTACCGCGAACTCGAACACCTGCGTGAGCGGCTCCGGGAACAGCGGCAAAGTATTACCACTACGATAATGGTCTGCGGAGGAACCGGCTGTCGGACATCTAATTCCCAAGCCGTAATTGATTCGTTCCGGAATGAATTATCTAGCCAGGGGCTGGATGATAGCGTGCGCCTGTGCGTCACCGGCTGCCACGGCTTTTGCGAACAGGGCCCCGTCATCATCATCGAGCCGGGCAACATATTTTACTGCCACGTTTCGCCGGAGGACGCCTTCGAAATCGTTTACCAGACCGTGATGAAGGGCGAAGTTATTGAGCGCCTGCTCTATGAGGACACTGTATCGGGCGAAAGATTTAAGACCGAAGCGGAGATTCCCTTTTACAAGGCGCAGGACCGGCGGATACTATCCCAGAACCGCCTGGTTGACCCCTGTGCTATTGAGGATTACATCGTGGCTGGCGGTTATTCGGCTCTTCCCAGGGTGCTTAATGGTATAGCGCCGGAGGAGATTATAAATGAAATTAAGTCGGCGGGGCTACGAGGGCGCGGCGGCGGCGGCTTCCCCACGGGGAGGAAGTGGGGCGATTGTATGGAGGCGCCCAGCGACGAAAAATATGTAATCTGCAACGCTGACGAGGGCGACCCCGGGGCCTATATGGACCGGTGCGTGCTCGAGGGTAACCCGCACCTGGTTCTGGAAGGCATGATGGTCGGCGCCCGGGCGGTCGGCGCTCGAAAGGGATATGTCTATGTCCGTAACGAATACCCGCTGGCGGTCAAACATTCCCGGATTGCCGTCGAGCAAGCCCGCGAACTCGGCCTCCTCGGCGATAATATCTTGGGCTCGTCCTTCTCGTTCGACGTGGATATCGCCCGGGGTGGGGGGGCCTTCGTATGCGGAGAATCAACCGCCCTCATGGCTTCAATAGAAGGCAAAGTCGGCGAGCCCCGGCCCAAGGATGTCCACACCGTGGTGGACGGTCTTTATCACAAGCCCACCACCCTTAACAACGTCGAGACCTGGGCCAACGTCCCGTCCATCATCTTGAATGGGTCGTCATGGTTCGCCTCGAAGGGGACGAAGGGTAGCAAGGGAACCAAGATTCTGGCTCTAACCGGCCGCATCAAGAACACCGGTCTGGTTGAAGTAGCCTTGGGCACATCCATCCGCGAGGTGGTGTTTGATATCGGCGGCGGCGGCGTCAACGGCAATTCGATAAAGGCGGTGCAGACCGGCGGACCATCGGGCGGCTGCCTGCCGCTGGACAAGTTCGACCTTGCCGTCGACTTTGACGTGCTCGCCGAAGCCGGCTCCATGGTCGGTTCGGGCGGTATGGTGGTGATGGATGAGGAAACCTGCATGGTGGACGTGGCCAAGTATTTTCTGGAATTCCTTCAAGACGAGTCTTGCGGCAAGTGCCTGCCCTGTCGGCTCGGCATTGACCGTATGCTCGAAATAATCACCGATATAACCGAAGGCCGCGGCAGAATGGAGCAGCTTGACCTCCTAGAGGAGCTGGCCGACACGGTTTCCCAGACCGCCCTGTGCGGTCTGGGTAAGACCGCACCCAATCCGGTACTCTCCACCCTGCGCTATTTCCGCCCCGAATACGAAGCGCATATCAAGGAAAAGAAATGCCCTGCCGGGGTATGCAAAGCCCTGATTACCTACTCGATTGACCCGGATAAATGCACCGGCTGTGGTGTCTGTGTACGCGGGTGCGTGCACGGGGCAATTACCGGTGAGAAAAAACAGGTGCATGTTATTGATGACCAGCTCTGTCAGAGATGCGGCATCTGCCGCAGCGAATGCAAGTTTGATGCCATTCGAGTGACTTAAGAAAGCGAGGTTGCCCGATGCTAAAATATGTCGATGTTAGCATAGACGGGGCTATCATTCACGCTGTCAAGGGGACTAGTGTTCTCGATACCGCGGTTGAATACGGCATCTGCATTCCTCATCTGTGCCATGTCCCCTATCTGTCCGATATCGGCGCCTGCCGCCTCTGTATTGTCGAACACGTGGTTAACGGCCGTTCCGAGATTACCACCTCCTGCACCCTGAACGTGGAGGAGGGCATGGTAATAAGGACCAATACGGATAGGATTCGGAAACTGCGCCGCAACCTCGCCGAACTACTGGTGGCGCAGGCTCCCAACTCACGCGCCATTCAGGACATTGCCCTGCGCTGCGGGGTCACAGAGGTCCGCTATCCATTCCGTAACGACGACTGTGTTTTATGCGGGCGCTGCGTGCGAGTTTGTGCCGAAGTCTGGCAGGCGCGGGCCATCGGCTTTGTCGGACGGGGCAAGGACCGCCACGTGGAATACGCCCTCGGCGTCCGCCCCGACTTCTGCAAGCAATGTGGCAACTGCGTCCAGATTTGCCCTATGACCATTCCTCCCTGCGACGGTCCCATGAAGCCTGGGGAAGAATATCTTTGCCGAAAATGCGAATCACAGCTCATGGACGAGACGCCAGGCAGCTGTTCATGGTGCAAACTGGGCGAAGGCTTCGGCTGCGGACGCTACGTTTAGCAATACTACCGAATGGTCTCGTCACTTAACCCGGCTTGTGATACTACGGAACAGTGATCCCCATGTCTTTTCAATGATAATAAACTTACATTACCAATGCCCCTTTTTATTGTGTAAGAATAAACCTCGCTAAGGCTGGCGATTCACTAGATTGGCGATAAATTAAATGTCTTACAAAATCGCTTCAACTCTGATAGACTAAACTGGATTTCAAGCTTATAGTTGCAGAATAAGTCAACTAGGGGGAGCCACTATTTCTATTCCCCCTACCCCTTTCCCCAAAGGTTTTATTTCCCCCACCTTAAAAACCTCCCTGTCATTGCGAGCGAAGCGAAGCAATCTCTCCCCACCCCACCTTATTGGGCGTACGTCTTTCTGACCCACCCTACCCACCCTTAGAGGGGATTCTCCCTCTAGAATTCCTTCTGGGGGACGTTACCCCCCTTTACCTTAAAAGGGCGGCGGGGGGGGAAAATCACACCTTCGCTAAACAAGGCGGGGAGGTAGGACAGAAAATCCCCCAACACCTGACGGCATACTTTTTCTAGCCGCTAGTCCCCGGGGCGGGCTACGGCCCAGATGGCACGGACAGCGGTGATGACGGCAGCCGGGGCCATGAAGACAGCCAAATAGCTCACAATGCCGTTAAGACTGGTGCCAAGCTCGTCCACCAGGTCATTCAGCGGGGAAAAACTGGCTTTACCCACCACGATGAGGGCGACAGCGGTGAGGAGAAGGAGAGCCATCTCCCTTCTGGTGATGTTCAGGAAGCCAACAACGATGCCCAGAATGACCAGTGCCAGGATTACGTTAGCGTTGTCCCGGGAAATAACTCCGTAGATTATCGCCAGCACAAGACCGACGCTGAAGGCAGCCATACCAATAAAGCCGAGAACCTTCTGTGTCTTGGACATCCCCTTTTTCGCCTCTGCCATTTTTCGCCTCCTTTCTATGTAAGATATTTCTGACCAGTCTGTTGTCACTAGGGAGATAGATAATACAATTACGACAACTGCCTGTCAATACGCTCTGAAGAAAAACTAACGCTAAACAAGAGGGTGGGGTGGCCGTAACCCTCAAGTTAAGGAGTTTACTCATTAGGGCGGGCTGGGTTGGGATAATAAACGCACGTTCGCCAAGGTGGGGTAGTGGAGCGGAAACACACCCCGTTTGAGCACCTCCCACCCCTGTGCTATAATTTTCTCGGAGTCTAAACATGTGGGACAGACTGGGCAAAATAGAAAAGCGCTATGAGGAGCTGGAAAAGCAGATTTCTAAGCCCGAAATCGCCACCGACCTGAAAAAGGTGCAAACGCTGGCTCAGGAGCGGGCGGGCATTGAGGATGTAGTCTCCAGCTACCGAAAATACAAGGCGACGGCCAAGCAGCTGGAAGAAACCAAAGCCATGCTCGAGGGCGAGCTCGATGAAGAGATGGCCGCCCTGGCCAAGCAGGAGATAGCCAAGCTCGAATCCCAGCAGGAAAGCCTGCTCCAAGAATTGAAGCTGGCCCTTTTGCCCAGGGACGCCAGAGACGAGCGCGACATCATTATAGAGATACGGGCCGGCGCTGGCGGCGATGAAGCCGGACTGTTCGCCGCCGACCTCTTCCGCATGTACTCCCGCTACGCCCAGTCCAAGGGCTGGGATGTAGATGTCATTGACAGCAACGAGAGCGGCATCGGCGGCTTCAAGGAGATTATCTTCGAGGTCAGGGGCAAAGGCGCCTTCAGCCGCCTCAAGTACGAGCGAGGCGTCCACCGCGTACAGCGCGTGCCCGTCACCGAGTCCTCGGGACGGCTCCATACCTCGACGGCTACGGTAGCCGTCCTCCCCCAGGCCGACGAGGTAGAGTTAGACATCAACCCCGACGACCTCAAGATTGATTTCTACCACAGCCGCGGCGCCGGGGGGCAAAACGTAAACAAGGTAGCCACCGCCGTACGCATCACCCACCTCCCCACCGGCATGGTCAGCACCTGCCAGGACGAACGCTCTCAGCTCCGAAACCGCACCAAGGCGATGTCCGTGCTCCGCGCCCGACTTCTGGACATTGAGCGCACCAAGCAGGAAGCCGCCATCACCCAGCAGCGCCGTTCCCAGGTGGGCACGGGCGACCGCGCCGAGAAAATAAGGACCTATAACTTCCCCCAGGACCGCATCTCCGACCACCGCCTGGGCAAAAACCTGCGCAACCTGCCCCGCATCATGGACGGCGAGCTCGACGAGCTTATCGACGCCCTAGCCGCCAGCGAGCAGGCAAAACGGCTGGAGAGGCAGCTGGCGTGAAGCTCGCCGAAGCCCTCAGCCGCAGTCGGGACACTTTAGCCCAAAACGCCGTCGAAGACGCTTCACTTGAAGCCGAACTATTGCTCAGGCACATATTGAATATAGACCGTACGCAGTTATATCTCGACCTGGAAGAAGAACTAAGCCCTGAAGACGAAAGAGCCTTTCAAGCATTAGTCGAGCGCCGCTTAAACGGCGAGCCTGCCGCCTATATCATCGGCCACCGCGAGTTCTACGGGCTCGACTTCTACGTCAACCCCCATACCCTTATCCCCCGCCCCGAAAGCGAGCTACTGGTGGAGACGGCGCTGAAGCTGGCACAAGAACGTCAACCGCATACCATCGCCGATATCGGCACGGGCTGCGGTGCTATAGCTATAACCCTAGCCCTTGAGATACCAAACGCCAGAATCTACGCCACCGACCTGTCCGCCAAAGCCCTTGAGGTGGCCCGCATCAATTGTCAGCAGCACGGCGTGGACGATAGAGTTAGTTTATTACCGGGCGACATGCTCGAGCCTTTACCAGAGCCGGTTGACCTTATCGTGGCCAACCTCCCCTACGTCCGGCAATCAGAGCTAAACCCCGGTTTCGAGCCTTTGCTTGCCTTAGACGGCGGCGCTGGGGGAACGGAAATGATAGCTAAGCTATGTCGGCAAGCGAAGGATAAACTCGCCGACGGCGGCTCGATGCTCTTGGAGATAGGCTATGGTCAGTACGAGACCATAAGTACTCTGTTAGCAAGCCTCTTCCCTGGCGGCGCTATAGAAGTTTTAGCCGATTTAAGCGGCATCGAGCGGGTGGTATCCTTGAACTTAAGCCGGGCGAAGGTGGCGGGATAATGGCCACCAGCCCGGTCTCGGCAATACTGCTGGCGGCGGGCAGGTCCAGCCGCATGGGCAAGCTCAAGCAACTGATGCCCCTGGGCGAAAACACCATCCTGGAACAGACCCTGGATAACCTCCTCGGCTCAAAAGTCATCGAGGTCATCGTGGTGCTGGGACACAAGGCCGAAGAGATAACCAAGAGACTGTCGGGCCGTCCCGTCAAATTGGTGGTAAACCCGCTCTACCGAAAGGGGATGGGCACATCCATCGCCGCCGGGCTCAAGTTCGTTGATAGCCAGGCGCAGGCGGTCATGCTCGTTCTCGGCGACCAGCCCTATGTCGATAGCCCCACCATCAACCGCTTGATTGATGCCTTCGGCACTAATAAAAAGGGCATTATCATCCCCACCCATAAGAAGCAGAGGGGACATCCCCTCATCTTCGACCGGAAATACCAGGCGCAGCTACACAACCTGAGCGGCGACATCGGCGGCCGGGAGATAATCAGGCAAAACCCCGAAGACGTCCTCGAAGTCCCCGTTAAGTGCGAGGGCGTTGTCATTGACATCGACACGCCCCTCTCGCCTTGACTAATTCCAGCCCCGATGCTAAATTATTTAGTTGGATTTCCCAGTTTTTGACAAGAGGAGGAACAGAGCTTTATGAATATGATTGTCTGCATCAAGCAAGTAATCGACCCCGAAGCGCCCCCCGCCAGCTTCAAGATAGACGCTGCGGGCAACAAGGTAGTGCCCCCCCAGGGGGTATCGCCCGTAATCGACCCCTACGCCGAATACGGCGTCGAGGCGGCGCTCAAGATTAAGGACGCCCAGGGCGGCAAGGTCACCGCCGTCAGCCTGGGCACCAACCAGCTCCGCGACATCGTCAAGAAACCGCTGGCGATGGGGGCTGACGAACTGATTCTATTAGAGGACGAAGCCTTCGACGGCGGCGACAGCTGGTCGACCGCCTACGCCCTGGCGATGGCTATCAAGAAGATAGGCGAATACGACATTATCTTCTGCGGCCGCGAGGCTTCCGACTGGAACGCGGGGCAGGTCGGCTCGGGAATTGCCGAAATCCTGGGGCTGCCCAGCGTCACCCTGGTCAAGAAGGTGGAGGTCGCTGGCGGCAAGGCCAAGCTGGAAAGGGTCACCGACGAAGGCTACGAGCTCGTCGAGGTCCCCCTGCCCTGCCTGGTCACCGTCAGCAACGAGATCGGCGAGCCCCGCTACCCCACCATCAAGGGCATCATGGGCGCCAAGAAAATAGAACCCGTTGTCTGGAAGCCGGCCGATATCGGCGTCGAAGCCTCCCAGATAGGCGCTCAAGGTAGGCGTACCAAGCTGCAGAAACTGTTCCAGCCCGTCCGCGAAGGCAAGTGCGACATGGTCGAGGGCGAAAGCCCCGAAGAAGCCGGCGCCAACCTGGCGGCAAAACTAAGAGAAGTAAAGGTATTATAGGAGTAGAGTCATGGCCGAAAATAAAGGTGTTCTCATTTTCTGTGAAACTAAGGAAAACAAACTGGCGGCAATCACCACCGAGCTTTTGGGCTGCGGCCGAAAGCTGGCTGACGACCTGGGCCAGGAGCTGTCGGCGGTGCTGGTCGGCAGTGGCTTAGCCGAGCTGGCTAAAGAAGCCATCGCCTACGGCGCCGATAAGGTCTACGTCGTCGACGACCCCCAGCTCAAGGACTACCAGACCGATGCCTACCTGGCCGTCATGGAAAAGGTCATCGGGCAGGCGGCACCCCAGATTCTATTGATGGGGCAGACCTCCATCGGGCGCGACCTGGCGCCGGCCCTCGCCTTCCGCCTCAAGACGGCGGCTCAACTGGGCTGTCTTGAGCTGGCTATAGACCCACAGTCGAAGAAATTACTGCAGACCAAGCCCGTCTACGGCGGCAACGCCCAGGCCGTCTTGGTCACCGATTCCTTCCCCCAGATAGCCACCGTCAGGGCCAAGGCGATGACCCCCTTAGAGCCCGACGCCGCACGAAAGGGTGAAATCGTTAAAGTCGACGCCGGACTCGACCCTTCGAAGATAAGGGCCAAGATGCTGGAGAAGGTGGCGGAAAAGGTGGAAGGCATCAAGCTTGAAGACGCCGAGGTCGTCATCTGCGGCGGCCGGGGCATCGGCAGCGCCGAGGGCTTCGCCCAGTTAGAGGAACTGGCCAAGCTGCTCAAAGGCGCCGTCGGCGCCACCCGCCCCCCCTGCGACAACGAATGGGTGCCCGCGGGCGCGCAGATAGGGCTCACCGGTAAGATTGTGGCCCCCGAGCTCTATATCGCCGTCGCCCTTTCCGGTTCCAGCCAGCACATGTCGGGCTGCTCCGGCTCCAAGACCATAGTCGCCATCAACAAAGACCCCGAAGCCAATATCTTCCGTGAGGCGCGTTTCGGGCTGGTCGGCGACTGGAAGAAGGCTTTACCCGCCTTCACTGAAAAGCTAAAAGAGCTGTTGGCCGGCTAAATTAAGGATAGCAAATTTAGGAGGCTAAAAATAGAAGACGAGGTGACTCAATGGAAGAGTATTTGCACCGAGGTGATGCCTATCTTAAGAAAGGAGAATACGACCAGGCCATTGCCGATTACATCAAGGCTATCGAGCTAGACCCCAATTACGCTGAGGCCTACTACCACCGGGGCCTTGCCTACGGTAAGAAGGGGGAATATGACGCGGTCATCGCCGATTTGACCAGGGCTATCGAGCTAGACCCCAATTATGCTGAGGCCTACCTCAGTCGTGGCGCTGCCTATCTTGAGAAAAGAGAATATGACAGGGCCATTCGCGATTGCGACAGGGCCATCGAGCTAGACCCCAATTATGCTCTGGCTTACTACACTGAGGGCATTGCTTGGTATCGGGAAGGACTATATTACAAGGCCCTTGCCAAGCTTAGGAAATGTATTGAGCTGTCGCAGGACCCGTCATTGACTCAAGCTGCCGAACGGTTGCTAGAGGAACCGAAGTTAATGGGGACATGACAACAACTAAGGCCCTCTTATGTTAGCTAGTGAAGAGCTAGAGTTGTGGGTTAACCCTTCTCCGCCTGCCTGGCGGCGATAATCTTCTCGGCGACATGGGCGGGCACCTCTTCGTAGTGGCTAAAGCTGGCTTTATAGCTGCCCCGCCCCTGGGTGATTGACTTCAGGTCGATGGAGTAGCGCAGAATCTCGGCCTGCGGCACCTGGGCTTCGATGACGTTATAGCCGCCCCCCGGGTTCATCCCCTGCACCCGCGCCCGCTTGGTGTTCAGGTCGCCGATAATATCACCGGTGTAGTCCTCGGGGATGGTGACTTCTATGTTCATTATCGGCTCCAGCAGGATGGGCTGTGCCTCGGCCAGGCCCTTCTTGAGCGCCCCCGCCCCGGCAATCTTAAAGCATATCTCCGAGGAGTCCACCGGGTGGAAGCTGCCGTCATAGACCGTTGTCTTTATGTCAATTACCGGGTAGCGCGCCAGCACCCCCTCCTGGATAGCCTCATTGACCCCCTTCTCCACGGCGGGGATATAGTTGCGGGGTATGGCGCCGCCGACAATCTTATCGGCGAACTCGTGCCCGCTACCCCTGGGCAAAGGCTCCAGCTCGAGGAGGACGTGACCGTACTGCCCGTGCCCCCCCGTCTGCTTCTTATGCTTATACTCGGCCTTAGCCCCGGCCGTAATCGTCTCCTTATAGGGCACCTTGGGCACCTCAAGTTTTACCCCCACCCCGAACTTGCGCTGCATCCTATCAGCAGCGACCTCTAGCTGCGATTCGCCCATCCCCGATAGAATCGTCTCGTTGGTGCCCGTCTCGCGGTGCACCTTGATGGTGGGGTCTTCCTCGGTGAGTCTGGTCAGTGCCGCCCCCAACTTATCCACATCGGCCTTGGTCTTGGGGTGGACGGCCAGGCTGAAGACCGGCTCAGGGAACTCGACAGGGGCAATCTTCAGTGGCTTGGCCTGCGTGCACAGGGTATCTCCGGTATTGGTCGTGGTCAGCTTGGCCACCGCCCCGATGTCCCCCGCCCCCACCTGAGCCACCGGCTCCTGGTTCTTGCCCCGGACCATAAAAAGCTGCCCGATACGCTCGGCTCCCTTGTGTTTGGCGTTCCAGACCTGTGAGTTGCTGCTCATAGCCCCGTTATAGACGCGAAAATAGGTCAGCTTGCCCACGTAAGGGTCGGCAGTGGTCTTAAAGACGAGAGCCGCTAAGGGGTCACCCGCGCTCGGCTCCGATGTCTGCGTCTTGGAATCGGTTAACGTCACCACCTTGCCCTCTTTAGCCGAAGGCAGGTAAGCGTGTATGGCATCCATGAGCATGCCGATGCCGATGTTCTTTAAGGCCGAGCCGGTGAGGATGGGCACCATCTTGCCCGCCGCTATCGCCTGGCGCAGCCCCACCCCGATTTCTTCATGGCTCAGCTCCTGCCCCTCCAGGTATTTTTCGATGAGCTTGTCATCGACCTCAGCCGCCGCCTCAATCAGCTTCTCGCGGAAAGAATTGGCCTGGGACTGGAGCGCCTCGGGTACATCAGCCTCTTTAGCATCGCTGCCGGTGTAGGCTTTCATGGCCAACAAGTTGACCACGCCCTCAAAGGTATTCTGGGCGCCGATGGGCAGCTGCAAGGGCAGGCATTTATTGCCAAAGCGCTCCTGTATCTGCCCCACCGTCTTGTTAAAGTCGGCGTTCTCTCTATCCATCTTGTTGACAAAGAGCAGCCGCGGCAATCTCGCCTGCTCGCAGTATCCCCAGACCTGATCGGTGCCCACCTCCACCCCCGACGCTGCGCAGACCATAATCACCGCCCCCTCGCTCACCCTCATCGCCGCCCTGACCTCGCCGACGAAGTCGGAATAGCCGGGGGTATCGATAATATTCAGCTTGGCCCCCTGCCACTCGCAGGGAAGCAGGGAAAGGCTTATGCTTATCTGCCGCTTTACCTCATCGGGGTCGTAGTCCGAGGTGGTGCTGCCGTCATCAACCTTGCCCAGCCGCTTGATGGCTCCGGCTCTAAAGAGCATCGCCTCCGAGGCTGATGTCTTGCCCGCGCCGCTGTGAGACAGCAAGACCACATTCCTGATATTCTCCAGTCCGTATTGCTGCATGGAAGTGTCACCTACTCTCTAAGCTAACCCTCCTATTATAATCACCGCCGCCTGATAGAGCAAGTGATTTTTTGTTATCCACCCCACCTTGATTAGCGTACGTGTTAGTATCCCACCCAATACCCACCCTACAGAAGTGTAACTTCTATATACTTCTCTCCCCACCCCAGTTTTATCTATTCCCGCCCTCCACCCTTTAAGGTAAAGGGGGACTCCGTCCCCCTTAAAACCCCCTGAAGGTTAAGGACTTAAAAGCAGCATTAGCTGGTTACATTTTGGGGGTTCCAAAGGAGGCAGAGCCCCATTTGAAAGACCTTTGTGGGCGGGCTGGTGTGGGACGAAAAACCTGAGGGGTGGGGAAGTAAAACCCTACAGGGGGACTTATAAGGGGTACCACCCTTATAGGGTGGGTATTGGGTGGGAAAATAAGACCTTCGCACAACAAGGTGGGGTGTTGGGGTAATATAGGGGAAATCCCCTTTAAAATCCTAATATCTAAATCCTAAATTTAGTGTTTCGGATTTAGTGCTTAGAATTTCTGGTAGGGGGACAAGGGGGTGGGGCAAAATCTATTTAGCCCGCTTACCCCTGCGGAACAAAGCAGAAAAAAACCACAAAAAGAAAATCACCCCCAAAAAGGGGAAAACCATAGAAAAATTGCTGCCTCCCCCACCCCTCACGCTTGTCTGCGCCACGGTAACCTCCGGCTGCGGGGCATCCTGAGCGCGGGCTAAAGTCTCCTCGGTCACCTCGTAGGCAGCCACGCTCACGCCCAGGAACTCCTTGGGCACCCAGCCCAGCGGGTTATTCCGGCTCGTAGCCTCGGCCCATATCCAACCCTCCTCCCCCGAAAGCTCGAAAAAGGCGGTGGCCTTGTCGTAACCGGGCAGGTAGATTAGGGCGGCGGTATGCCCTTCACCGATGGCTATAGCCGAGCGCAGCCCCGCCCCCCGGCACATCACCGCCAGCAGCACGGCGCTGTCCTCGCAATCGCCATAGCCCAGCTCGCTATGCCCAATTATACCTGCCAGCTCATCGGCATTCAGGGCGAACTCGTCATAGCCAAACAGGTCGATGTCGCTGGTGTACCTCACCCTGTCCCGCACGAAGTAGAAAACTGCCTCCGCCCGCTGGACGGTATCGGGATAGTCCGCGGCTATCTCATGCCCCAGGCTGTAGGCAATGTCAGCGTTCTCCCCCAGGCTCTCGAAGGCGATAACCGGGCGAAAATTGGACGTGGTCAGCTGGTAAAAACCGTCCTCGCCGAAAGAACGCGTACGGCATATCGCCCAGTCGTCGAAGAGCTCACCCTCAATCTCATAGAAACCCTCCGACGAAGATGCCCAGGCATAGCCGGCTCCGGCCAGCCCGGCCAGGAGAATGAAGGCCAAAATGATTATGATGCCAATTTTTTTCATAACGGTCCCGTCAGGGCGGCGTGCAGTACCAGCCCGAAAAAGACGAGGTAGCCAAAGACATGTACCCCCGCCGCCACCGGGCTGCGGTTGATGCTCAAAAACGGTATCTTAGGCGTCAGCCAGTCAACGATATAGAATACGGCCACCCCAACCAGCAAACTCACCAGGAAGCTTATCGCCAGCAGCCCCCAGGTCCTGAAATCAAAGATGTACCAGATTATGGGTTCGGTGACCGCAGTCAGGGCGCTGATAGCGCCGTGGATAACCAGCCCCATAAAGATAAAAAAGCCGGCGACGAAAATACCCACCGCCAACGGCTCCTCCCCGATACGCTCACGGTGGGAGATATGAGGGGTAAGCGCGTCCAGCGTCAGCACCCCGAACCAGGCCAGCAGCACCGAAACGAAGGTAAGCAGCACCACCTTGGTCAGCCATATAAGTACAATCACCCAGAAAGGGGCCACCAGTCCCAGTTCGCTCATCGGATAGCCTCCTTAAACTATGTCAGCCTATTAAACAGGGTACGATGACAAGCCACCATCGTATTTTATCACTCCACCACCTCTATTATACAGGGGAAGGTGCCGTAATCCCGGTTCCCGCAGAGATGGCGAACGATACCGTAATCCCAGCCCTCGACCTCCAGCCCTATTTCAAGTATATATTGCCCCGGGGCAACCTCCGGCGCTATCTCGATAACAAGCACTGTAGCCAGCGTCCCCGGCAAGCCACCACCCATACTCCGGCTAAGCTCTATGCCCGGGGGGACAGCGCTAGCGTATAGTTTCAACCTGCCTTCCCAGAATCCGCCCTCCAAACCCATAGTGAAGATATTGTTTCTGGTTTCACCCGCGCCGGTCTCGATGTGGTCGCGGTAGCGGAGCCAGCCGCCGTTAAGCTCAACCATGACGGTCTCTACCGGCGGCCAGGGGTTCTCTTCCCCCACCTGGTGGACGTTAGCCCGGTAGGCGGCACCCCCGGGCGTGGGCACGATGTCGTCGTAGACATCCCCCTCCCACGCCACCGGCATTGAATAGTCCACCGGTATGGTTGTATAGCTGGCGCAGCCGGGCATAGCCACGGCCACCGCCAGCAGAGCTATTATCAAAAGCTCTCGCACCATTACCCCAAATAAAGCCTATCTAGCGCCGAACCTCTCGCGGAAAACTATCTCGTCAAGCTCTTTACGCGGTCTCGGCTTGGGGTCCTCATCGGGGTAGCCCAGCGGTGTCATCGAGACGACTTTGTAACCCTCGGGCACCCCTAGCACCTTCCCCGCCTCAACCGAATCGAAGGCGCCGGTATAGACCGTGCCCAGCCCAAACGCCGTGGCCGCCAGCACCATATTCTGCATGGCCAGGGCGGTATCGAACATAAACCAGTCGCCCTTATCCGTCACCGGCTCCCGGGGCTCTTTATGGCTAAACCCCGCCCTGCCTAATTCAGCGCAGGCGACAATGGCTACGGACACCACCCGCATCGCCTCGGTGGCCATATTGGGGTGGCCCCCGCCCACGCTGAAGGCGGTGTCGGCCAGGCGGTTCCTCATCTCGGCGTCCCGCACCACGATAAACCGCCAGCACTGGCTATTAGCCCAGGAAGGCGCCCGTCGGGCGGCCTCCAGTATCATTTCGACCTTCTCGTCTTCCACCGGCGTTGACTTAAACCGGCGGATACTTCTTCGGGCATTAATGGCATCTAATACTTCCATCTTAAAACCCCTTGCTACTCTTCCTCCCAGGCGCCCCGTCCGATAAGAGCCACGAAACGGCAGCCGCCCAGGTTGCGAATGGACGTTTTTTTAGCGGTCTTGGTGACCTTACACAGCTCCTGAATATGACGCGAGCCCACGGGAACCACCATCCTCCCCCCGATAGCCAGTTGTGACAGGAGCACGGGCGGCACCCGGGGGGCGGCGGCGGTAACCATTATGGCGTCGTAGGGTGCCTTCCGCCGCCAGCCCAGCGTACTCTCCGCGTGGTGCACCTCGACATTTTCACAGCCCATCTCCTCCAGCAGCTTTTCAGCCCGGTCGGCTAAAGCCGGCACCCGCTCGGTGGTAACCACCAGTCGGGCCAACCGGCTCAGGATAGCCGCCTGGTAGCCGCTGCCGGTGCCCACCTCCAGCACCTTCTCCCCCCCTTTGAGCTCCAGCGCCTCGGTCATCAGGGCGATAATAAAGGGCTGGGAAATGGTCTGGTCGTAGCCGATGGGCAGCGGTCTATCCTGATAGGCCAGGCGTCGGCTCTCACGGGGCACAAAATGCTCGCGGGGTATGGAGCGCATGGCCGCCAGTACCCGCTTATCCTTAATCTCGGTGCTGAGGTTGTCGATTAACTCAGCCCTGGCGACCTCAAAATCCAAGTCCATATAAACACCCAATGGGAGCGTTAGGCATTATAATATGCTAGGCAAAACGAAATAGGCCGCCACCAGCAGGACCACCATTATTCCCCCCACCACCCCGATGCGCTTCAACTCGCCCGATATTCTGGGGGGCTCGACTACCGCCGTCTTCGGGGTCGGTGCCTTAGCGGCAACGGGTGTCGGCGCTCGTGGCGCCGGCGTAGGCTTCTGTGCTGTCGGCGCCGCTGATTCAACTACCGGGGCACTAACCCTGCCTGCTTTTCTCCTCTGGCTGCGGGACAGTTTCCGGCCCCGCCTTCTCGATTTGCCTGACATATCAAACTCCTATTTGGCTCTGGGGTGAGACTTCTGGTAAGCGCGACGGACGTGCTCGGTGGTGAGGTGGGTATAGACCTGGGTGGTGGAGATGTTGGCGTGCCCCAACAATTCCTGCACCGACCTCAGGTCGGCGCCGCCCCCCAGCATATGGGTGGCAAAGCTGTGGCGCAGTGTATGGGGGGTAATCTCCGTGCCCAACTCGGCTGACTTGGCGTAGCCTTTAAGTATCTGCCACAGCCCCTGCCGGGTTAGCCTCTCCCCGCGGCGGTTTAAGAAGACCGCCTTGTCGTCCCCACCCCGCGCCAGCCGCGGGCGCACCTCTTTCAGGTATTCCTTAACCGCCTTCACCGCCCGTTCGTGGACGGGAATAAGCCTCTCTTTGTGCCCCTTGCCGAAGCAGCGTACATAGCCACCCTCCATGTCCAGGTCGGCCAGGTTCAGGGACACCAGCTCGCTGACCCTCATGCCGGTGGCGTAGAGCAGTTCCAGCATGGCGCTATCCCGCTTGGCTTCGGAACCGCCCTGCTTGGTCGGCTGTTCTAAGAGCTTGTGCACCTGGGCGATGGAAATAGGCTTGGGCAGCGACTTGCCCACTTTGGAGGAAGCCACGCCCTCGGTGGGGTTATCCTTCATCATCCCCTCGGCGACCATAAAGCCAAAGAAAGACTTGACGGCGGCTACCTTGCGGGCGACGGTGGCGGCGGCATAGCCCCTGCCTTTAAGCTCCAGCAGGTAGCTCATCATCGCCTGGCGGTCGAAAGCCACCCAGGGCGGTATGGTGCCCCGCTTGGCCGCTTCCTCCTCGATGAAGCTGGCCAGCTGGTGCAGGTCGTTGCGGTAGGCGGCTATGGTGTTGGCCGAAAAGCCCTTCTCCACCGCCAGGTAGTCCAGGAAGTTGTCAACCGCTTCTTTCACCGCGCTCCTTCATTAGCCCGTGGTATTATGTATTTTAACATAATCATCGGGAAAATTCAGCCCTCCACTAAAAAACAAAGCTTTGCCCCGCCCACAGGCTATGCTAAAATAAATCGGTATGACGAGCTACATCACCGAGCAAATAAGGGGGCTGCCCCCCACCCCCGGCGTCTATCTCTTCAAGGACGCCGAGGGCAATATAATATACGTGGGCAAGGCCGCCAGCCTGCGCCATCGGGTAGGCTCCTACTTCGGCGCTGGGCCACTGACCCCCAAGATTCGGCGCATGGTGAGCCAGATAGCCGACCTGGAATACTTTATCACCGCCTCGGAGCAGGAGGCGTTGATACTGGAGCTGAACCTGATCAAGCAGCACCGTCCCCGCTATAACGTCCGCCTCAAGGACGACAAGACCTTCCCCTACCTCAAGATAGACCTGGGTGAAGACTGGCCCCGCGTCCACATTACCCGCACCTTAAAGGCCAACGGCGGGCGCTATTTCGGCCCCTTCGCCAGCGCCAAATCTATAAGGCAGACGTTGAAGCTACTGAAGGGCATCTTCCCCTTCCGTTCCTGCACCCGCCAGATTACCGGAGAAGACCCTAGAGCCTGCCTCCAATACGACATCGGCCACTGCCTAGCCCCCTGCATCGGTAAGACCAGCCGCGCTGAATACGACGAGGTCATCAGGCAGCTCATCCTCTTCATGGAGGGCAAGCAGGAAAGGGTGGTCAAGCAGCTCGAAAACCTGATGAACCAGGCAGCGGAAAAAATGGACTTTGAGCGAGCCGCCCGCCTCCGCGACCAGATTCAGGCGGTGGAGGCGGTGATTGAGGGGCAGCGCATCGCCGCCAGAATAAAAGGCGAGCAGGACGTCATCGCCTTCGCCGAGGAGAGAGACCGTGCCTACGTCCAGGTTTTTTTCATCCGCAACAGCAAGCTCATCGGCCGCGAGAGCTTTGTCCTCCAGGGCACCCGCTACGAAGAGCCGGCTAGGATTATGACCAGCTTCATCCAGCAGTTCTATGCCTCCGCCCCCAACCTCCCCCCCTTGCTCCTGCTCCAGCACCCGGTGGAGGACAAGGGAACCCTACAACAGTGGCTTTCGACCAAGCGCGGCGGCGCTGTCAAGATTCAGGTGCCGCGGCGGGGCAGCAAGAAGCAGCTCGTTGATATCGTGGCGCAGAACGCAAAACAGGGGCTGGAGCAGCTCAAGATAAAGCAGCTAGCCTCGCCCAAGACGCTCTCGGCAGCGTTAGAGGAGATTAAGGAAGCGCTTGACCTCCCCCACCCCCCCGCGCGTATCGAGGGCTACGATATCTCCGATATCCAGGGAATGGCCGCCGTGGGCAGCATGGTCGTTTTTGACAAGGGCAAACCCAGGCCGGCGCACTATCGGCGCTTTAAGATTAAGAGCGTCGTCGGCGCCGATGACTACGCCATGCTCGCCGAGGTCTTAAAAAGGCGCTTCAAGCGGGCGGATGCCGCCTCGGGCACCTGGGCAATAAAGCCCGACCTGGTGCTCATCGACGGCGGCAAGGGGCAGCTCAACGCCGCCATCGCCGCCATGAGAGAAACGGGGGCTGATAATATACCCGCCGCCGGACTGGCCAAGGAAAACGAGGAGCTTTTTATACCCGGCAGAGCCAAGCCAATTGTTTTGTCCCCCTCCTCCCCCGGATTGCAGCTTTTGCAGCGCCTCCGCGACGAGGCGCACCGCTTCGCCCTCGGCTATCATCATAGGATACGCAAGCGGGAGACCTTCGCCTCAGCTCTCGATAGCATCCCCGGCATCGGCGCCAAACGCAAGAAGGCCCTGCTGCGCCACTTCGGCTCGCTCAAGGCTATACGTGAAGCCAGCGTCGAGGAATTGACTAAAGTCAACGGGATAACGAAGGGTCTAGCCCAAAAGATAAAGGAGAATCTATAGTGTTCCCAGAAAAATCTACGATTTTTCCGGGGCCCCGGAGGGAAGATGCCGGCCAATCTGCCGCCGCAATACTTTGAGGTCGAAAAAGCCTTCCGGGAGGCCAAAGACCCCCTGGAAAAGATAGCCGCCCTGGAAGAGATGCTGGCCATTATGCCCAAGCACAAGGGCACCGACCACCTACGCGCCGAGCTAAGAGGTAGAATCGCCAAGCTAACCCAGCAGGCCGTCAAGAAGAGCGGCGCCCGGCGGGCATCGTTGGTCATCGAGAAAGAGGGCGCCGCCCAGCTGGCACTGGTCGGCCTGCCCAACGCCGGCAAGTCCCGGCTCATCACCGCCATCACCAATGCCTCCCCACCCGTCGCCGAATACCCCTTCACCACCCACCAGGCCCTCCCCGGCATGATGGAGTTCGAGAACATAAAGATTCAGCTCATCGACACCCCACCCCTGGCCCCCCAGTCAATTGAATTCTGGATGCCACCCCTTCTGAGAAGGGCCGACGCCCTGCTCGTCATCATTGATTTGAGCGCCGACCCCCTGGAGCAGATGAAAGCCATCACCGAGCAACTCAAAAAGATGAGGATAATCATTGGTGATGGTGACGCCGAGCCAGACCCCGAGTTCACCGTCTGGCACAAGAAGGCGCTCGTCGTCGGCAACAAGAGCGATTTGGATAAGGACGGGCGCAACTACGAGACTTTGAAGGCTGAATACGGGGAGCGTTTCCCACTCATCGCCATCTCCGCCGCCGAAGGGACAGGATTAGAGGAGCTTAGAGCCAAAATCTACGATGTTCTGGGCATCATCCGCGTCTACACCAAAGTCCCCGGCAAGAAGCCCGACCCCACCGACCCCATTATATTAAAGAGGGGCAGCACCCTGGCCGACGCCGCCGCCGAGGTGCACAAAGACTTCCGCGCCAAGATGAAGTACGCCCGCATCTGGGGCTCGGGCAAGCACGACGGCGTCATGGCCAAGAGAGACCATATCTTAGCGGACGGCGATATTATCGAGCTGCACCTCTAAAATACCCCCAAAAGTAGTAACATTATATAACCACACCTCTTTGGATCTACCTATTGCAAAAGCATTGTTTGTGCTGTATAATGCTGCACTATACCTAGCATTGCTAGGCAAAGATAAGGAGGCGTATAGAAAATGAGAATGAAAGGCCTGAGCCTGAGCTTAACCATTATCGGCCTGGTATTGGTCATTTTTGCCCTGGTTTGGCTGCTGGCTATTTTCCCCGCCATGGTCAAAATGCCTACAGATTATGAACGGACATATGAATTTGAAGGTTTCATCATGCAACTAAACTCGGAGACAATGACTTTAGATGAAATCCCTATTGATGTCGACCGCATACTGACGGCAACCGGAACCGAAGACGATGTGTTGCTTCTCCAACAGGATATCAATACCTACCACGCGCAAGCGGGGGTTCTGCTTTCAAGCACCTCCGAAATCTATGGCCTCGATAGGACGACCCGCGAGAATGTTCCCGGCTATGGCAATATGGACCGCACCGGTAATTTTACTTTCCCGGCCGGAGTGGAGAAGGAGACCCATTCCTTCTGGTCTTCCTCGGCAATGACGGCACTTCCCGCAGACTTTGTCAGCGAGGAGACATACCATGGCATTACGGTCTATAGCTTCAAGATTGATGTTAGCGACCTACCCGCCGGCACAATGGAGGGGACCGGCGCGCCGCGAACGATGGACATTCTGACTGAAATCAAGTCAGAACCGGTTAGCGGTATCCCTGTCTACACCTCTACCACAACCACCCTAAAGGCACAGCTAATGGCTGGAGACCCGACAACTATTTACGTAAACTCCATGGCCTTTACCAGTGAAACAATCGACGAAATGGTAGACCTGGCCAAGGATACCCGCAGTTTGATGCTCTGGCTCTCGGTCTATGGCTTCTGGATCGTCATCGCCGTGGGCGCCGCCCTGGTAGTGACCGGGGGCGTCATGGCCGTCCGCAGCAAAGAATAAGCAGCCCGATTAATAGGCGGCTCTAAATCAAAACCGAATAAGCTTGAAAGCCAGGGCTTAAAAGCCCTGGCTTTCGGTCAACTTTGTCTCCCCGAACTCCCTAATGCTTGGTTACCGCATCATCATCGCCTTGATTAGTGACCCAGATGTTAGCACCGTCGAAGCAAATGCTATGTGGGTAAGAGCCAGTGGCGTAGGTGCCCAGCACATAGCCGTCGCTGGCCCTCAGCTTGGTTACCGTGTGGCTGAAGCTATTGACGACCCAGATGCTCTCCCCGTCGAAGCAGACACCATAGGGGTTGGCTCCCACGGGATAGGTGCCGAGCACGGTACCGTCGCTGGCTCTCAGCTTGGTCACTTCAAAGTCGCCGCCAAGGACGACCCAGATATTAGCGCCGTCGAAGCAGATGCCCCTAGGGACTTCGCCCACGTTATAGTTGCCGAGCATGGTACCGTCGCTGGCCCTCAGCTTGATCACCTTATCATTTATAGTCTGACGGGTGACCCAGATATTCTCCCCATCGCAGCAGATACCCCAGGGACTCATGCCCACGTCAACGGTGTCCAGCCAAAGGCCGTCGCTGGCTCTCAGCTTGGTCACAGTAGTGCCGCTGTAATTGGTGACCCAGATGTTCTCACCGTCGAAGCAGATGCTAGTGGGGAAGTTGCCATTGGTACTATAGGTGCCGAGCACAGTGCCATCGCTGGCTCTCAGCTTGGTCACGGTACCGGGAACCGTGTTATTAGCGACCCAGATGTTCTCCCCGTCGAAACAGATGCCGTAGGGATAGATGATGATGCCCACGCTGCTGTAGGTGCCGAGCACAAAACCATCGATGGCTCTCAGCTTGGTCACGGTACTATCGCTGGAATTAGCGACCCAGATGTTCTCCCCGTCGAAGCAGACGCCCGCCGGGTTGTCGCCCACACTGTAGCTTATGCCCGTCTCATTCGCCTCCCACCACCGCAGCAGGGCAATCCGCATTGGGTTCAGCGAAGTCCCCGCCTCACCTGCGGCCCCCGCTGAACCCGGAAGTCCCAGAGGTCCCATCGGCCCCACCGGACCTGCTGGCCCCTGTGGACCCGCTGGACCTGCTGGACCCGCTGGCCCCTGTTCTCCCTGTGGCCCCGCTGGGCCTTCCGGCCCCGTTCTACCTGCTGGCCCCGATGGCCCCTGTGGCCCCGCCGGACCCTGTGGCCCCTGAGGACCCTGTGGACCCGCTGGTCCCTGCTCCAGGTCACAGGCCGCCAGTGGCACCAGAATCAAGGCCAAAATCAGCAGAAAAACGACTATCTTGGCTACTTGCTTCATCTTGCCTTCCTAACGCTTGCTTACCGTATCATCATCGGCATTGGCCACCCAGACATTGGCGCCGTCGAAGCAGATGCCTCTGGGAGAATTGCCCACAAGATAAGTGCCGATCAAAGCGCCGTCGCTGGCCCTCAGCTTGATCACCATGCCAATGGCTCCATTAGTCACCCAGATGTTCTCCCCATCGAAGCAGACGCCCAAGGGGTTGGCTCCCACGAGATAGGTGCCGAGCAGGCTGCCATCGCTGGCCCTCAGCTTGGTCACCCTACCGGGAACCGTGTTATTAGTGACCCAGATGTTCTCCCCGTCGAAGCAGATGCCGTAGGGGTCGGTGCCCGCGCCGTAGGTGCCGAGCCAAGCGCCGTTGCTGGCCCTCAGCTTGGTCACACTATCCCCACCGCCATTGGCTACCCAGATGTTCCAGCCGTCGTAGCATACGCCCCAGGGCGAGTTGCCCACGCCGTAGCTGCCGAGCACAGTGCCGTCGCTGGCAAGGAGCTTGGTCACCGTGCTGGTGGCGTTATTGGTCACCCAGATGTGCTTGCCGTCGAAGCATATGCCCACGGGTCCGTCGACACTGTAGGTGCCGACCGGACTGCCGTCGCTGGCCAGGAGCTTGGTTACATTGTTGCTGCCGTAATTGGCGGTCCAGATGTTCTCCCCGTCAAAGCAGATGCCGTTGGGGTTGGTGCCCACAGGGTAGGGACTGCCAGCATACTCGGTGCCGTCGCTGACCCTCAACTTGGTCACATTAGTGGTGGCGTTATTAACGACCCAGATGTTCTCCCCGTCGAAGCATATGCCTGTGGGGTAGTCGCCCACATCGTAGCTTATGCCCGTCTGATTCACCTCCCACCACCGCAGCAGGGCAATCTGCAACGGGTTCAACGAAGTTCCCGGTGGCCCCGCCTCACCTGCGGCCCCCGCTGGACCCGGAGGCCCCATCAGCCCTGCGGCTCCCTGTGGCCCCGCTGGACCCTGCGCCCCCGCTAGTCCCGCCAGCCCCGCTGGTCCCGGCTCGCCCTGAGGCCCTGCTGGGCCTTCCGGCCCCGTTCTACCTGCTGGTCCCGCTGGACCCGCTGGTCCCTGTGAACCCTGAGAACCCTGAGGACCCGCTGGACCCTGCGGCCCCTGTTCCAGGTTACAGGCCGCCAGCGGCACCACAACCAGGGCTAAAATCAACAGAAAAACGACTATCTTGGCTACTTGCTTCATTTCACCCTCCCTATGGCATAAAAAATTGGGGTACCACAGCCCAAAATTCAGCCGGTTAATACCCCAAAAGCTTTGTTGACAATCGCATTCTGCTTTTAATCTCACCTAGTGACTAAAAAACACTAGCGCCATTATAGCACAGATGGTCAACCCCAAAATACCCCCTTAAAGCAAAAACTTATTAATCGCCGCCGCCACCCCACTCCTCCCCACATCATCAGTGACGCGGTGGGCCACCGCCTTGACCTCATCCGGGGCATTACCCATAGCCACCGCCAGCCCGGCGATAGAAAGCAGGCTGATGTCGTTGGTGCCGTCCCCGATAGCCATCACCTCGCTCAGCGATACCCTCAGGTGCGAAGCCAGCGCCGTCAGCGCCTTACCCTTGGAAACATCGGGGGCGAGCACGTTAATAAACTCAACTCCGGGATAGGCCGGCGAGCGGGCCACCGAAAAGCGCAGGCTGCGGTCAAAGCGGTTGCGGAAGCTCTTAGCCTTAGCCACCTCCTCGGCGTCGCGCGTTATCAGCCCCCCCTTAATAAACCTCTGCCCACCCCTCAGCTTGGCGAAATCAACCACCATCGGCTCCAGCTTAAAGTAACTGCGGTGAATCTCCGTCGCCCAGTTCTCCCACTCGACGAAGTAGTCCTTGGCCGAATAAAGCTCCAGGTAGATGTCGTTCTTGCGGACGAACTCGACCATCTCCTTCACGATTCCCCTCCTCAGCGGCTCCACGTAGAGCTCCTCATCCGGTCCCGAGATCAGCGCCCCGTCGAAGAAGATGTGATAGCCGTCCAGCGCCAGCTCATCGACAATCCAACGGCAACCCTGGGACGCCCGCCCCGTGGAAAGGCAGACCTTTACCCCCGCCCGTTTAGCCGCCGCCAGCGCCTCTCTATCCTCATCCGAGATGCCGCCCTGGCTGCCCATCAGGGTGCCGTCAATATCTACTACCAGCAGCCTGTAGTTCATTAAATCCCCTTTCTAGATAACCAAAAACGCCCTTATTCACTATAAAAAAGGCGGATGCACTCCGCCCCTAATTTTAACACCAGCGGTGGTGAAATTCCAAATCACCTCCCCGCCTTGTTTAGCGTAAGTATTGTTTTCCCAACCCAACTCACCCCAATGAGTTAAACTCCTTAACCTGTGGGTTGCATACCCCCCACCCCGTCAAACTCCCTGTCATTGCGAGCGAAGCGAAGCAATCCCCTTTTTCCCCTTGAACACCCCCAACAAATAGACTATAATCCCAAAACAAGCTTTATGTTAACAGGACGCCTATGCAAGCTATCGGTATTGACATCATTGAAATCGCCCGCATAAAAGCCGCCATCGCCCGCCAGGGAGAAAAATTCCTCAAGCGGATTTACACCGACGCCGAGATAAAAGCCTACCGCTGGAAACTCCCATCGCTGGCGGTGCGCTTTGCTGCCAAGGAAGCAGTCATAAAAGCCCTGGGCAAACCGACAGCGGGCGCCAGGCTCAAAGACATCGAAATACTGGCCGACGAAAAAGACAAGCCCCTGGTCAACCTCTACGGCGAGGCGCAAAACCAGGCTAAAGCGCTGGGCTTAGATAAATTCGCCGTCAGCCTCTCCCACTCCAAGGAATACGCCATCGCCGTCGCCATCGGCGATACAAAATAACCCCTTTGACCCCCAACAGGCGAGGTGTTAGAATCTACTAAAGAGGGGATATATGTCGGGTCATTCCAAGTGGTCAACCATTAAGCGGAAAAAAGGGGTGGCTGACGACCGCCGCGGTCAGCTCTTCACCAAGCTGGCCAGAGAGATTATCGTGGCGGTGCGGGAGGGAGGCCCCAACCCCGAGGCGAACTTCCGGCTCAGATTAGCGGTGCAAAAAGCCCGCGATAACAGCATGCCCCTGGACAACATTGAGCGCGCCATCAAGCGCGGCAGCGGCCATGCCGAAGGCGCCGCCCTGGTTGAGATGGTCCTCGAAGGCTATGGCCCCAGCGGCGTGGCCATCCTGGTGCAGGCGCTCAGCGACAACCGCAACCGAACCCTTCAGGACGTGAGGAACATTTTCACCCGTCACGGCGGCAACCTGGGTGAAAGTGGCAGTGTCGCCTGGCTCTTCGACTCACGGGGATTAATCACCGTGCCCACCAACGCCAAAGACGCCGAAGAGATGGCGCTTGAGGCCATCGACACCGGCGCCGAGGACGTCAAGATAGAGAATGATTATATTGAGGTCTACACCAAACCCGCCGAACTGGAAAAGGTGCGGGAAGCGCTGGAGCAGAAGCAGATGACCATCAGCTCAGCCGAGGTCTGCCTGGTGCCCAAGAGCATGGTCGAACTGGAGGAAAAAGCCGCCCTGCAGACCCTCAGGCTGCTGGACAAGCTGGAGGAGCTGGACGAGGTGCAGAGCGTCGCCTGCAACGCCGACTTCTCCGACGCCATACTGGAGAAATACCAATCGTGAGCCGGCCCCGATGATAATATTAGGCATTGACCCGGGCACGATAACCACGGGCTACGGGGTCATCAAGGCTGAAGACGACGAGCCGACCCTGGTTGACTACGGCGCCCTGACCGCTTCCGAGCGCTCCCCGATGGGGGAGCGTTTGAGTTTTATATACCAGGGGCTTTCGGAGGTAATGGCGCGTTTTCAGCCCGACGTGGTGGCTATAGAGAGCCCCTTCGTGGCCAAGAGCGTCAAGTCGGCGCTGGCCATAGGCAAGGCGCAGGCAATCGCCATCCTGGCCGCCGCCGAGGGGAAAATCCCCACCCACGAATACAGCCCCGCCGAGGTCAAAAAGCGGGTTACCGACTACGGAGTCAGCACCAAGGAGCAGGTGCAGGAGATGGTCAAGCTCCAGCTCGGCTTAGCGGAAGCTCCCCACCCCATCGACGCCGCCGATGCTCTGGCCGTGGCTCTCTGTCACCTGCGCCGAATGCACCTGGATAGCCTGCTGGTCAGCGAGGAGAAAAGATGATAGCCTCCCTCAAGGGCGAAATACAGGCGCTCGGCGGCGATTGGGCTATTATTGATGTCAACGGCGTCGGCTTTAAGGTCTATATGCCCACCTCCACCCTCTCCACCATCGGGGCTAAAGGGGAGGAGGTCGAGCTCCATACCCACCTCTATCTCAGGGAGGATAACGCCACCCTCTACGGCTTCGCCGCCCCCGAAGAGCTGGGGCTTTTTCAGACCTTGATTAGCGTATCGAGGCTGGGCCCCAAACTGGCGCTGGCGATGCTCTCGGCGATGAGCGCCGAAAAGCTGGCCATGACCATCGCCACCGGCAACGCCGACCTGCTGGCCGAAATCCCCGGTGTCGGCAAAAAGACGGCTAACCGCCTCATCCTGGAGCTCAAAGAAAAGATAGGCGCCGGCTGGCTGGCCACCCCACCCACCGAACTCGCCGAGGAAAACGCCGATGTCCTGGCCGCCCTCACCACTCTCGGCTACTCGGTGCGGGAAGCCGCCCCCGCCATCGCCGCCATACCCCCAGACCCCGCCCTCACCCTGGAAGAAAAGATAAAGCTGGCGCTGGGCTATTTCGCCAGCAAATAGAGCCGCGCTTTAGCTAGCGATAATGTGAATAGCTTTTATGGGAGGTGTCAGCGATGGAGATAGAGTACGGGGCCAGGGTAAAGGATAAGAACGGAAAGGTGCTGGGCAAGGTCAACAACATAATACGGGACTCCTGGACGGGCGAAATCAGCAAGTTTCAGGTCACCACCGACCCCACCGAGGTCGGCTTTTTCATTCCCCCCGACAAGATAGATAAAGCCACCCCCAAAGAGATAAAGCTGAAGGTCACTTTAGAGGAACTGGAAAAGGAGACGTAATGGAAATAGCCCTCCTGGCGGTAATATTCCTCCTCATTCTGGTAATAATATTCTTGATCTTCAGGGCACGTAAGGCGCCCGCCACCGATATCGACGAGCTGGCCAACAAGCTCCGCTTCGCTTTAGCCTCGGCGGACTCGGTCAGGGAGATTCAGCGCATACTGGAAAGCCTGCCCCGCGATGTCCTCAAGTCCATAACCTCCAGCGAGGCGGTCAGGGCCGGCAAGCTCAACGAGCTTTTAGCCACTCTGGAGCTGACCCACTACGACCGCCTCTTTTATCTCGGCGGCAACCCCGTTGACTTCGTCGGCATCAAGTACGGCGAGGGCGTTGACTTCATCGAGGTCAAGACGGGAAAGGCGGCCCTTTCCCCCGCCGAGAAGGAGCTCAAAGACCTGATTGAGTGCAAGATGGTCAACTATGTGCCCCTCTCGGTGAAGCGCATCGGCATTGCCGAGGAGGTGGAGGGTGGGGAGGGGAAAGTGGATTAGGGGTGGTATAATGTTAGGTGGGGAAGATAAATGAGAGAGATAACTGAGCAGGAATACCGGGAATTTATCAGTACGAAATGAGGAAATCATTCTTTCTTGTATCCGTTTCCAATAAGAAGAACCTTGAACTATGCAAGCAATACTGCCTAGCCGGGTTTATGAACAACATAAGCGGAGTTTGGACATTTACGGAAATTAGAGAGGGAGATCTCATTTCATTCCTCTATGGGGCTAGAGCGCACAATCTCTATCTTGTTAAGAAAAAAGAGGCAATCAGCAAAGCAGAGTCTGCTCCACCGTGGCAACCAATTACTTTTCAACAGTCAGGAAAAACCTATAACTTTCCTTTTCGCCTCCAGCTACAACCCCTTAGAGAATTTGAGGAACCGCTAGTCAGGGCTGAATTTGCCTACGTAGCAGAGAATTTGCTTTTACGAGGCGGTTATCGCAGAACCCACTTCCAAGCAGACCAAACAACTTTACAGGCAGCCTCCCAGATGGGTGTTCTTTGGAACAGAGATACAAATCAGTTGGAGATTACAGATTATCCCGTATTTACTCCGCATTTTACGAGGAAAAAAGAGCAAATTACTATCCCAGAGGTGTTTCAATTCCATGAGTTTATCTTGCAGTCCCTGATTAGGAATCATCTATGTGTTGAAGAGAATCTAGGTAACTTATTGAACGAGATTGGAGTAAATGGTTTCACACCTAAGGAGTTCGAAGTTCTTGGTGAAAAAGCATTACCGGAAGGACATGTCGATATTCTGGTAAAAGAGGCGACTCCGATAGGTGTGAGCAGAAAAATTATTATTGAAGTCAAAACTGGCGCAGGAACGAAGAAAGACTTAGGTCAGCTCAGAGGTTACGCAGAGGAGATAGGAAATGAGTGTATAGCCGCTATTTTAGTTGCGAGAAACTTTAGTCCTATGGTGGTAAAAACAGTGAAAGACAAGCAGATTAAACTGGTCTCATATGCTTTGAAGCAGTTAGATAACCTAGGGGCTACCTACACCTTCGAGGAACTCCTCCAAGACCTTATTTTGAAAACCGTTCAGGCTTAAGAGAGGTATAAAATGAAACTAGAAAAGGTCTATACCATAGAGATAATTCATCCGAACACTATGCAGCTTAAGAAGTTTTTTGCGTTTACCGAGAAGGAAGAGGCTTTAGCTGAGGCAAGGACGTGGGAGGATAGCATATACGAGGTATCCGTTAAGGAAAATGGCTACGAAATTGCGGTCGGCGGTGTCGATAGCGACCCTGCTGACGCATTAGAAGAAGCTGGAGTTTCAGTACTATGGCGTGATTAGCAGGTGAAGCAGAAAGTAGTGGGGCCCTCGCGCGGGGGCTGCCGGCGGGCCGGGGGGGGCGGGGGGGGGGCGGGGCGGCGGG
>CAYNFV010000004.1:0-28883 GCA_964396645.1 uncultured Dehalococcoidales bacterium | reverse complement strand
TGGCGACCTCGGTCTTGCCGTAGCCCACGTCCCCGCAGACCAGCCGGTCCATGGGGCTGGGCTTCTCCATGTCGGCCTTGACCTCGGCCTGGGCCTCCATCTGGTCGGGCGTCTCCACATAGGGGAAAGAAGCCTCCAGCTCCTGCTGCCAGACGCTGTCTTTGGAGAAGGAAAAGCCGGGCACGACCTCCCGGGCGGCGTAGAGCGCCAATAATTCCTGGGCGACCTCCTCCACCGATTCCTTTACCCTTTGCTTGGTGCGGTGCCACTCCTGCGTGCCCAGGCGGGATAGGGTGGGGGGCTGGTCGCCGGCGCCGACATAGCGGTTGACGCGGTCAATCTGGTCGGTGGGGACATATAATCTGTCGTTGGCGGCGTATTTCAAGACCAGGTATTCCCGCTGGCGGTTCTCGTTGCCCATCCTGATAACACCGGCGAACTTGGCGATGCCGTGCTCGATATGGACAACATAGTCGCCGGGCGTAAGCTCAATGAGGAACTGGTGGTGGGGCACCGGCCTTCTTTTGACCAGACGCCGCTGCTTGATAAAGCCGAAGATCTCGGCGTCGGTGAAGAGATAGCTATCGCTATCCATCCCCCACCCCTCCCCCAGCAGCCCATGAACTAAAGTCAACGAGGCGGGCGGTGGTATTTCTTTTATCTCCTCGACGGGCGCAGCCATGATGTCCTCTGACTCCAATAACTCCGAAAGGCGGCTGGCCTGGTGGCTGACGATGATGAGTCGCTTTTTCTGTCCTATAAGTTGCCTGACCTTCTTGATGAAGGCGGGCAGCTGCCCGGCGTAGCCGGGGACGGTGGCAAAGCTCAAGCGGTGGGCGTTTTCTTGTTCCAGGCCCCAGGCGGTAAGCCCCAGGCGCGCTTTTTTAATTAGCTCGGTCTCCAGCTCCGACCAGCTGAAATAGGGTTTGGGGAAGTTGATGGGCAACTCTTTCCGCTCTAGCTTCTCGGCACGCAGCTGGCTGGCTTTATCGTCCAGGTCATCAATCGCCTGCTCAATGTTGGGCCATTCGTCGAGCACCAAGAGGCAATCTTGAGGCAAAAAATCGAGCAGGCTGTCGGTGTTGAACAGCGGGGCGTAAAACTGGAGATTGTTTAGCTCCTGCCTGTCAGCAAGCAGGGCTAATTCCTGCTCGAACTGCTGCCGCACCTCATTAGTGCAGTTAGACAGCTTTAGACCCTTAACGCTCTCTTCCAGTTCGGCTTTAGTTTTAACCAACGGCGCCAATAGCTCCGTGGCCGGCCCGATGGACAGCGACTCCATTGAATTCGACGAGCGCTGGCTGGCCGGGTCGAAGAGCCGCATACTTTCGATGGTGTTGCCCAAAAACTCGATACGCACGGGGAGGGGGCTGGTGGGGGGATAGATATCGACGATGCCACCGCGGTGGGCTATCGTCCCCGGTATCTCCACCGTGCTCTCCAGCCTATAGCCCATTGCCTGCCAGCGCTCCAGTAGCTTGAAAATCTCCGCCTCCATCCCCAGCTTCACCGTGTGGACGGCGTCGCGGAATTGCCGGTGCGGCGTTAATTTTCCCATCAGCGCGGCTGCGGAAACAACGATTAAGGGGGGATTCTGCCCGTCCCTACCAACCAGCGCCGACAAGACCTGTACCCTCTCCAGCCCGGTGCTGGCATCCGGGGCAATGCGCTCGTAGGGCAGGGCATCGGGCTCGGGGAAGAGACTCGCCTCCGCTCCCCAGCTTACGATTTGCTCATAGAGCTGGCCGCACCTCTCCGGCTGGGCGCTGACCACCACCATCGGCCTCCCCAAAGAGCGATACAAAGCGGCAATCAGGTAGGGCTTGGCCGCCTCTAATATAACCGCCTTCGCCTCGCCATTCGCCTCTTTTAATTCATCAACCAGCCGGCGGTATTCGGGCATCTCTTCGATTAAGTGCAAGAGTTTCGATAAATCCATATTCCTCTACAAACACCTCTAGGGCTAGCCGATACGACATAGCCCTTTAACAAAATTCTAGCACAGGACATAGGGGCAGGCAATTTGCTATAATTGTCGGTGATATGGCGTATCAGAGAATAGTAGCTAAATTCGGCACGGCGCTGCTGACCAACGGCGGCGACAACCTGGATAAAGAGATAATGTCCAAGCTGGTGGCTCAGCTGGCCAAGCTGCACGGGGAGGGGCGGGAGGTCATTCTCGTCTCCTCGGGGGCGATGGCGGCGGGCCGGAGCAAGCTGGGCTTAAGCAAGCGCGACCGGGACATCCCTTTCAAGCAGGTGCTGGCCTCGGTAGGGCAGCATCGCCTGATGAACCTCTACGAGCAGCTCTTTGCCGAGCACGGCATCACCGTGGCTCAGGCTTTGCTGGCCCGGGCCGACCTCCTCGATAGGGCAGCCTACCTGAACGCCCGCAATACCCTTACGGCGCTTTTGGAGCTAAAGGTGCTCTGCATCGTCAACGAAAACGATGTAGTCGCCGTCGACGAGATTCGTGAAGCCGTCTTCGGCGATAACGATAACCTCTCGGCGATGGTGGCTAACCTTATCGACGCTGACCTGCTGCTCATCCTCACCGATACCGGGGGCTTATATACCGCCGACCCTAACCGCCACCCCGACGCCGAGCTCATCTCCGAGGTTAAGACGATAGACACCGAAATCGAGCGCCTGGCGGCGGATACCCCCAGTAAGGTCGGCACCGGCGGTATGATGGCTAAGGTGGAGGCGGCCAAGCTGGCGACCTCTTCGGGGGTGACGGTGGTTATCGCCGACGGCCGGGAGCCCGATGTTATCCTCAAGGTGGTAAAGGGCGAGGCTATTGGCACCCGCTTCCTGCCCGTAGCCAACCGCCTGGAGAGCCGCCAGCGCTGGATGCTCAGCGGGCTTTCCACCAAGGGCAGGCTGGTGGTGGACTCGGGGGCTGTGTCGGCGCTCAAAGACCAGAAGCGCAGCCTGCTGGCGGCGGGCATAAAGAACGTTGAGGGCAGTTTTAAGCGCGG
Organism: uncultured Dehalococcoidales bacterium; assembly: GCA_964396645.1. Taxonomy (GTDB): domain Bacteria; phylum Chloroflexota; class Dehalococcoidia; order Dehalococcoidales; family BS750m-G39; genus E44-bin88. Next base: position 25,902 of record CAYNFV010000004.1, on the reverse strand, counting down.
CGACATCGTCAACATCTGCGACGTCGAGGGCTGTCGGCTGGCCTGCGGCATCACCAACTATAGCTCGACGGACATCGCCGTCATCAAGGGTGCCCACTCGGATAAGATTGCCACCCTTCTCGGCTATGATTACGGCTCGGAGGTGGTGCACCGTAATAACCTGGTAGTGGTCTAGAAATGGTAGTCGTTTAGAGAAATATGCCTAAACTATTTATGGGGAAAATCCATTTTCCTGGGAATAAACAGGAAGCTGTCGGAGTTAAATATCGTTTTTATGTTGAATCGCCCGCCGGCTGGCGTGGGGAGTTCACCCCCCAGGGCCATCGGCGCTTTATCGATGGCGACGGCTATATGATCGAGCTGGAGGACGGGCGTAAGGGCGAATGCTATATCCGTAAGATGGTCAACCGGGTGATTACCACCGTGCCGCCGGTATACAGCTACTATTTCCGGGGCAGCGGGCGGCTCCGGAAGCCTGCGGAATAGCGAAGGGGAGTTTAAGAGGGGCGAAATCCCTCTCAATCTCCCTTTGTTAAAGGGAGAAGCAGAACAAGGGGGTGCGTTAACTATGACTTCAGCAAAGACAGAACTGGAAACCAAGGCTAAGGCGGCTAAGGCGGCTTCGCGCCGCATGGCCTACCTCTCGGCGGAAATCAAGAACAAAGCTTTACATAACATTTCAGCCGACATCCTGTCCAAGCAGAAAGAGATACTGGCGGCCAATCAAAAAGACTACAGAGCAGCTGAAGATTCGGGGATGGACGCCGCCATGCTCGACCGTCTCATGCTCGACACCAAGCGCCTGGAAGCCATCGCCCAGGACGTGCTCTCGGTGGCGGCGCTGCCCGACCCGGTGGGTGAGGTCTTCGAGATGCGCACCCTGCCCAACGGCCTGCAACTGGGCAAGAGGCGAGTGCCGCTGGGGGTCATCGGAGCCATCTACGAGAGCCGCCCCAACGTCACCGTAGATATCTCTGCCCTCTGTCTCAAATCGGGCAACGCCCTTATCCTCAGAGGGGGGAAGGAAGCCATCCACTCCAACAGCGCCCTGGCTAAGGTCGTCCAGGGTGCGGCCACCCGCGCCGGCGTCCCCGAAGGCGCCGTGCAGCTAATCGAAAATACCGACCGCAAGCTGGTTGGCGATATGCTCCAGATGCGCCAGTATATCGACCTCATTATACCCCGAGGTGGGGCCGGCCTGATAAAGCTGGTCAGGGATAACGCCGCCATGCCCGTGGTGGCGGGGGGCATCGGCGTCTGCCACACCTATGTTGACAGGAGCGCCGATATAGACAAAGCGGTGGCTATCGTCTTTAACGCCAAGGTGCAACGCCCCACCGTCTGCAACGCCCTGGATACCGTCCTCGTCCACGCCGATATCGCCCCGAAATATTTGCCCAAGATGGCGAAAAAGCTGGCTGAAGCCGGCGTGGAGATGCACTGCGATAAGCGGGCGATGGCTATACTCAAGTCCAATTCTTCTTTGAAACTCAAAGCCGCCACCGACGAGGACTGGGGCAAGGAGTTTCTGGCCCTGGTGGCGGCCATTAAAGTCGTCGATTCCCTGGACGAGGCGCTGGAGCACATCGAGCGCTACGGCTCGGGCCACTCCGAGGCCATTCTAACCGAGGAATACGGGGCGGCCATGCGCTTCCTCAATGAAGTCGATGCCGCCGCCGTCTACGCTAATGCCAGTACCCGCTTTACCGATGGCTCTATGTTCGGGCTGGGGGCGGAGGTGGGCATCAGCACCCAGAAGTTCCACGCCCGCGGGCCATTGGGGGTCAGGGAGCTTACCAGCTACAAGTGGATTGTTTTTGGTAGCGGGCAGGTAAGGCCCTAAATCGTCTGCAAAGCGGCCTGCTGAACCTCGAAGAGCTGTTCGATGCCCTTCTCGGCCAGGGCTATCAGCGAATCAACCGTCTCCCGGGAAAAGGGCTTGCCCTCGGCCGTGCCCTGTATCTCGACGAACTCCTTACGGCTGGTCATCACCACGTTAAAGTCAACGGCGGCGTTGCAGTCTTCGTCGTAGCAGAGGTCCAGCATCTGGTGGTCGTGGACAATGCCCACGCTGGTGGCGGCCACGGCGCTTATCAAGGGTATCGAGCCTATTATGCCCATATTGGCCAGGTTTTCCAGCGCCTGGTGCAGGGCGACATAAGCACTGGTGATAGCCGCCGTCCTGGTGCCGCCGTCGGCCTGTAGCACGTCGCAGTCAACAATCAGCGTCCTTTCTCCCAGGTTGGCCAGGTCGGTGACCGCCCGTAGCGAGCGTCCGATGAGGCGCTGGATTTCCTGGCTCCTCCCCGCCACCCTTCCCGTCGCTGCTTCGCGGGGGCTGCGCGTGACGGTGGCGCGGGGCAGCATGCCGTATTCGGCAGTAATCCAGCCCGTGCCCTTGTCCCTCAAGAAAGGCGGCACCTTCTCGTCAAGGCTAACCGAGCATAAGACCCGCGTCTTGCCCAGCTCGATTAAGGCCGAGCCTTCGGCGAAGCTCTGGAAGCCGGGGGTTATCTTTACCGGTCTCAGTTCGTTATAGGCGCGCCCGTCAGCCCTTTTCATAAAGCAAATTCTCCTAAATTCGGGTATGCCAGAGTATAGCATTGATGACTGAGAATAACAATCCTCCCCGCCCCACCTTATCTAGCGTGCGTTTTTCGTCCCACCCTGCCCACCCTATAGGGGTGGTTCCCCCTTTATACCCTCCTGTAGGGGGTGGATTTCCGCCCAACCACTTTGTCATTGCGAGGAGCGCAGCGACGAAGCAATCTCTCCCACCCCTCGGATTCCACTGTCATTCTGAATAAGCGAAGCGACTGAAGAATCTTCAAGGGGTTAGACCACTATTAACCTTGGGGGGTTTTAAAGGGGGTGAAACCCCTCTTTACCTTAAAAGGGCGGTGGGTGGGAAAAGATAGAAAAACGGGGTGGGGTGGAATGTAGCCAAAAGGGCTATTTTCTACCCGCTATACTATGGTAGAATGACCTTGTGGACATAACTACTAAAATCGCCCGCCTCACCGACGAAATCAGGAACGACAGGACTCAGGGCGCTAGCCAGCTGGCGCGGCAGGCGATGGCGGTGCTCAAAGTCGCCGCCGAGCATAGTAGGGCGTCCAGCGTTGAGCAGTTCCTTGAGGAAATAAAAATTGTGGGGGAGGGGTTGATGGCAGCCCGTCCGGCGATGGCGCCTATCTTCAATATCGTCAACCGCTACCTGGGCGCCCTCTCTCCCGCCTCCCCCGACCAGGGCGTGGGCTACCTCAAGGGCCTGGCGGTGAGCAAGGCCGACGAGCTGGCCCGCGTCTCGCTGCAGGCCATCGCCGAGATTACCTCCTGCGGGCTGGGGCTGATTACCGAGGGCGATAGGATAATGACCCACAGCTATAGCTCGACGGTGATGGCGGTCTTGGAGGAGACAGCCGCCGAGGGCAGGCATATCGAGGTCATCGCCACCCGCTCCGGTGCCGGCGGCACCGGCCAGAGGATTGCTCAAGAGCTGGGACGGAAGGGGATGAAGGTCACCTTCATTGACGACACGGCGGCGGGGCTTTACGTTTCTTCGGCGAATAAGGTGATGGTCGGCGCCGACCGGGTCTGCGCCGACGGCGGCGTTGTTAACGGCGTCGGCACCTACCCGCTGGCGCTAGCGGCGCAGGAAGCCGAAGTCCCCTTCTATGTTTTGTGCGAGACGCTAAAGTTCGACCACAGGATGAGAAGCGACGAAGTTGACCTTGAGGAGAAGGAGCCCGCCGAGGTTATCGGTCGAGCCAAGCTGCCGCCGCAGGTCGAGGTCAAAAACCCCTACTTCGACATTACCCCGCTGGAGCTGGTTACGGGCGTGGTCACCGAAAACGGGCTGCTGGCACCGGAAGGGGTCAGCGGTTATATCAAGAGGCTACTCTCCGCTTGACTCCGTGCTTTCCGCTAACTTAGAGAAATCGAGCCCGAAAACAGCGATATACATTTCCCCGTCTATCTCTTCGAAGTAAACAGTGATATCGACATCATCCGGCTCTTCGCTAAAATTGGCTTTATAGTAAACGGCGATGTAACCGTTCTCGGTTTGCGCCTTCCAGAATTCCTTGTCGATATAGTCGCCGATGACGGTTTTTATTTCCTGGCAGTCTGTATTAAATTTAGTCTCGTTTGTAGCGGCTTGGGCTTCGGGGCTGAAGTACTGCGTGAAGGCGGTGTAATCACAATCGCTCATAGCCTGCAGGGTGCTCTCCGCTATCTGGTTGGCGTAGTCCGGCTCGGGTATTCTGTTAGTGCAGCCCGCCAGACCGCCGATGATTACGAGCATTATGAGCAGCCCGCCGGCCACCCCGACGATTAGCTTCGACATCCTTGCCTCCTTGACTATAACACCCGCAACAGCGCTTCCTTGAGCTTGGGCACGGTCTGGTAGCTGTCTATATCCTCGGGTTTTATCCACCTCGCCTCTTTGTGCTCCCAGTCGATGGTTATCTTGTCCCTGTCCTCGATACGGAAGAGATAGGGGTGGACCAGCCACCTTATCCCCAGCCCCTCGTCCTCAACGGCCAGCGGCTCGCCCTTTTTTAGCAGTTCCACTTCCTGTCGGGAAAGGCTGGTCTCTTCCTCAATCTCGGTCAGGGCCTGCTCGTCGGCAGTGCTCTCGATGTAGCCGCTGACCCCCGCCCAGCTCCCCCGGTAGCTGCCCACCTCCCCGCTGCGGCGCAAGATTAATATCTCGCCCCCCGATTCCAGGAAGCAGGTGACCACTTTTTTCTCCGTTAACATTTTCTAGGGCTCTACTTATGGCTGATTCCGGAGTCGCCTGAGAAATCGGTGTCGCCCAGCGTGGGCGTGCCGATATAGAATATCCTAGAGCCTCCGGAGAGGTCGGCATCGAGGGTACCGCTGATGTTGATGGTGGCTCGGCTGCCCCCGCTCATATTTATAGAGGCATCGTCGATGGGGAAGTCCTCAAGGTCGAGCTGGCTACCGCCCGAGGCGTCGATGGTCAAGTCCTCACCCTCGCCCTCCAGTTCGACCTGGCTGCCCCCGCTAAGCTCGAATTCGACGTCCCCGGCACTTATGTCGCCGTTAAGTCGGCTGCCACCGGAAAGGTCGGCTTCGAAGTCGTGCTCAGAGCTGAAGCCGGTGATGTCGGCTTGAGAGCCCCCGGATAGCTCCAGCCGGTAGAGGTTGAGCATGGTAATCTCGGCTCTCAGCGTTACCGAGTGATAGAAGCGGGTCCCCCGCAGCCTGATGTCCAGCGTGTCGCCCGACTTTTCCACGACGATGTATTCGTGTACGTTGTCGTCGGCGGTTATCTCGATGCTAAAGCTGCCTCCCATGGTCACCTCCACCTCAAAGCCGCCATGGGCCTCGATGCGGCTGAAATCCCTGAAATCGTAGCTTTCGGTGGTCAGGTTGCCGGAGCCGGTGACGTCCTCCCCGATGCAGCCCCCCACCCCCAACAGAGTCAGGGCCGCCAGCGTTAAGGCGACAACTATGGAAATCGGCCGCTTTTTCATCCTTTGACCTCCCTAAAATTCATTTCAAGCTCAAAAGATACTCTTTTAGCCAGCTTAAGGCTTCTTCGGCGGCGCTCTGCTTGTTCTGCTCGCGGTTGCCCGTGAAGATGTGCTTTCGACTGTAGTTCATCTCTCCATGCGAAAGCCCCAGGTAAAAAAGCCCCAGCGGCTTTTCCGCCGTGGCCCCGCTTGGGCCGGCGATGCCGGTATCGGCGATGCAGATATCAGCGCCCAGGAGCAGCTTGCCGCCCTCGGCCAACTCCTCGGCCACCTGGGGGCTGACGGCGCCGTACTGAATCAGCGTATCCTGGCTCACCCCCACCACCCCGCTCTTGACCTCGTTGCTGTAGGCGGTCACCGAGCCCTTATAGTAGTCCGAGCTGCCGGGTACGTTGGTTATGCGGTGGGAGAGCAGCCCCCCCGTGGCTGATTCCACCACCCCCAGCGTCAGCCCCTTCTGGCGGAGTAAATCACCGATTTCCTGCTCCAGGCTCATAACTCTCCCTCGGGATATAGTGGGGTTACATACAGTCTATCATATAACTGTTTATAGCTCTATTCAACGGCGCTGGTGCGGAAGCGCCAGACGGCGATGATGCCGAACAGGGCAGAAAAGCCCAAAAGTACCAGCATCTCGGGAACGACGTCACCGAAGTCGGCGCCAAAGAGCATTAGCTTGTTGAAGCCCGACATCGCCCAGCCGTGCGGGGTTATCTTGGCCAGGGTCTGCAGCCAGCCGGGGTGAAGGAAGAGTGGCCACCAGCAGCCGCCTACGGGAGCCAGCAGCAGCGAAGCCAGCACGGCGATGGAGCCGGCGCTGCGCTGGGTCTTGACCAGCGTGGCCAGCATAATGGCGAAGGCGGCCGACACAATCACCATCAGGATGGAAAGAATGATGACCGCCGCCGGTGAGTTTCCTAGCTCCATGTTGAAGGCTAAAATACCGACCACCCAGAAGAGCAATATCTGAATCAGCCCCTTGGCCGCCGTGCCGGTGAAGATACCTCCCAGGATAGACTCCCGCCTCACCGAACTGGCCATAAGCCTTTCCAGGGTGTTGTTCTGGCGCTCGCGGACGATGGTCTCGGCGCCGAGGGCAGCGCCGAAGAAGACGAACATCACCAGGTAGCCGGGAATGACAAAGTTAGCCGGGCTCTCCTCCTCTACCTCGCCCACCTTCTCCGTTCTGTATTCAATAAAGGCTTGCCCGGCTCCTCCCGATAGGACCTGCTGAATGACCTGCTCGATGGCGGCGCTATCATCAGGGGCGATTATTCCCTGTTCGATGAGCAGCTCTAGGGTGACGTTGGCGATGACATAGTTCGAGCCGACCCGTGAGGCGATGGTCTGGCTTAAGCCCGATAGGGCCGCCCTGTCCTCGGTAGCTTCGGCGTCGGTGACCACCTCGAGCTCGGTGCCCGCTCCGGTCATTATCCCTTCGGTGAAGTCGGCGGGGAAGGCGATGAAGCCGCTTATCTCCTCATCCTCTACCGCCTGGTGGGCTTGGTCGTAGTCCATGACGGTTATTTCCCATTCGCCCGTGCTCTCCAGGGCGTCGATTATCTGGTAGCTCAAGCCCCCCTCCGCCTCCCCGCTGACGATGTGCAGTTGCAGCTTGGTATCCTCGGTGGCGCCGAGATTCATAAAGGTGAACAGGGTGATAAAAAAGAAGGGGAAAAGAATAAAGAATATCAGTGCCCCGCGGTCGGTGGCGAAGAGCCGCAGGTCTTTAAAGGCGATGAACCATATGTGCCTCAGCTGTCTCATCGTTGCCTATTTGCCTCCGGGCATAACCTTAAAGAGAATTCGGCTTAAAATAAGCCCAACCACCGCCACCCCGGCCATTACCCCCAGCTCCAGACCCAGGTTGGCCAGCGAGCCTCCTTGACTGATTATCGTCTTAAAGGCGTCGTTGGCGTAGGTATTAATGGAGAACTTGCTCAAGGTGGCGAACACCGAGCCCGGGGTGATTTCGAAGAAGGTACCGCCCAGCATCACCATGACCATGGTGAAGAAGACGGCAATCCAGGTGGCGCCGTCCTCGCTACGGGCGATGGCGGCGATGACCATCCCCAGCGCGCTGGCGGCGGCGGCGAAAATCAGGGCGATGACCAGACACTCAATAAAAGAGAGGGGAGTAAAAAGCTGGAAGACGGCGTAGGCCAGTACCAACAAGATTAACGTCTGCACGAAGCCGCGGGAAACACTGGACAGGAACTTGCCGAAGAAGAGCTGCCCCACGCTCAGGCGGGTGGTGAGCAGCCTTTCCAGCGTGCCCTTTCGGCGCTCCTCGACGATGGCGCGGGCGCTGATGGTGATGGCGAAGAGGACGAACATGGTGACTATGCCGGGCAAAAACAGCTTGACCGGGTCGACGGTGGTGCCCACCGTCTGCTCGTTGACGACGACGGTGGGGCTGGCTCGCTCCTCGTCGATGTATTGCTGCACGGTGGTGTTAATGCTCTGCTGGGGAATGCCGAATCCGGCCAGGGCACTGTTTACCTCGTTACGGACCTGGAACTCCAGGTTCATCTGCTCGGCGACACCGCGCACGATGCTGGCCACTATCTGCCCCTCCTCCCCGCCGTTGCCCCGCTGCTTGAAGAGCAGCTGCGCCGGCTCTCCTCTGGCCAGCTTGGAGGAGAAGTCCTCGGGGATATAAATAACCATCAAGAGGTCGGAGTTATCTAGCTTCTTTTCGGCGTCCTCGGCGCTAAGCAGCTCGACATCGACTTCCTCGATGGCCTCAAGCTGCTCTAAAAGTGCGGCAGAGTAAACCCCCTCGTCCTCGTTGACGATGTGGGCGGTGCCGTGGAAGAGGGTATCGCCACCGAAGGCGCCGTACATCAGGGCGAAGAGGACTATGGGCAGGAGCAGGCTGAAGGCAAGGTCAGCCTTATCCTGCAGGTAGGTGCGGACTTCCCTTAAGGCGACGATAAAGGCTCTGTTCATAATCTAATCGCGGAGGCTGCGTCCGGTCAGTTGCAAAAAGACGTCCTCCAGGGTTACCTTGTCCGGCGGGCCTATCTTTTTCTTGAGGTTATGCGGTGTGTCCAGGGCGATTATCTGTCCCCCGTCGATAATAGCCACGCGGTCACAGAGGCGGTTGGCCTCCTCCATATAGTGGGTGGTATAGAGGATAGTCATCCCCCCGTCCCGCAGCCCCTCGATGGTCTCGTAGATGTTGTTCCGCGACTGGGGGTCGATGCCCACCGTGGGCTCGTCGAGGAAGAGCAGCGCTGGGTCACCCATGAGGGCGATAGCCAGGTTGATGCGGCGCTTCATACCTCCGGAAAACTTGGCTATCTTGCCCTTGGCCCTCTTTTCCAGCCCCATCATCTTCAGGTGCTTCAGCGCCTGTTCTTTGGCTTCCTTGCCGCCCAACCCCACCATCCGCCCGAAGAAGACCATGTTATCCAGGGCGGAGAGCTCTTCGTAGAGGGCCAGCTCCTGGGGGCAGACACCGATGAGGGCGCGCACGGCGTCAGCTTCGTGCTTTATGGAATGCCCGCCTATGGTAACGTCGCCCTTGTCGGGCTCTAACACGGTGGAAAGCATACGTATTGTCGTCGTCTTGCCGGCACCGTTGGGGCCCAGAAAGCCGAAGATTTCCCCCTTGTGGATAGTAAAAGAAACGCCGTCGACGGCTTTGTGTTCGTTGAAGCTCTTGTGCAGGTCTTTGGCCACCAGAAACTCTTCAGCCATGGTTACCCCCTCATCTGCGGACGATAGACGAAGCTTGCTTTGGTTAGCCCGCATTGTATATCGTAATTCTATGGTTAGCAAGCCCGTCCAGGACTAGATAAACCGCTCCATCAGGGAGTACATCACTTCCTCGTCAACCTTCCCCTCCTTGGCCACCTTGGCTACGGCCTGCTCCACCAGCCCGTGTTTAGCCGTATCGTTGAGGTCGTCCAGTGAAGCGTATAGGCCTATCCTTCGCCCCAGCCGGAAGTTCCGCCTCTCCTCGGCGGATAGGGCCTGGAATCTATCGATGACGGCCAGCATTTTATTCTTGTCCTCGGGCATCTGGCCCTCAATCTCCTGGAGCAGGTTGGTGATGTGGTCGCTGACGAAGGTGGAACGGCAGTCCAGGTTCTCAATGAGCAGCTTCTCCTCCTCAACGATTTCCTCGTCGGTAGAGCGCACGAACTTCCCCTCTTTGACCTCGTCGTAGAGGGGCATCCCCTCCTTGATGGTCAGCGTCCGCACCCGGATAAAGTCGGTATCGTGTATCTCATTTAATACCCGCGCCGTCTCGGTGGCGTGCTCCCGCCACAGCTTCTTGCCCCCCAGCCCCAGCAGCACGTACTCGGAGAGCGATATGCCCGATTCGACTACCTTCTTGCCCCCGACGATGTGGTCGGCGGCGGTAACCCCCTTGTCCATGTATTTCAAAATGGGGTCGTAGCCCGATTCCAGCCCGATGTGTAGTCGGTCAAGCCCCGCCTCGTGCAGCGCCTTAAGTTCCTCCAGCTTCTTCTTGGCCGCGGTCTTGGAGCGCCCGTAGCTGGTGATGCGGGTGATTGAGGGCAGCGTTTTTTTGAGGAACTTGATGACCTCGACCAGGTCGGGGGTGGGCATAATCAGGGTGTTGGCGTCCTGGAGGAAGGCGCTGGTGCCGCCGTGATAGAGCCAGAGGGCGACGTTAAAGTGGGTCTCGCTCAAGGGGTTGTTCAGGATGGAAGCGGCGGCGGCCTCTATTTGCCCCGCGTAGCCCGCTTTTGCCGCCGTCTCCTTCAGCTTGTCCTGGATGGCCTTGATGGTCAGTATTTCCTGCTTGATATCCTCGACCGGCCTCAGCTCAAAGCGCTTCCCCTTATAGATATGGCAGAACTTACAGCGGTTCCAGGAGCAGTTGCGGGTCACCCGCAGCAGCAGGGAAGAAGCCTCGCTCGGCGGTCTTATCGGTCCCAGCTCAAGAGCGTCTAAGGTCACGGGTGCCCCCTTTAGAGATAGCCGAGCACGTATTTCTTGACGAACTCAAAATTGTTCCTGACGTTCTCCCTGCCGACAACGATGTTCATATGCCCGGGAAGCAGGTAGTCTACATCCAGCTGCGAAAGCCTCTCGATGGACGCCTTGAGCTGGGCGGCACTGCCCCCGGGCAGGTCCACCCGCCCCGTGTTCTGGCTGAAGATGACGTCCCCGCAGATGAGCACCTTATCATTAGGAATATAATAGCAGACGCTGTCGGGGGAGTGGCCGGGGGAGGGGATAAGCTCGATTTCCGTCTCCCCCAGGTTAAGACGCTCGTTATCCATCAGCCTGTCTTCGCTGAACTCGACGGCGGAGACGCCGAAGAACTGTGCCGTCTGGACGGCGGCGGCCTGCCCGAACTGCTTCTGTACCGGGTGCATCAGGATTTCCGCCCCCGATAGCTCTTTAAAGGCATCGTTGGCCCAGCAGTGGTCGCCGTGGAGGTGAGTGTTGGCGATGAGCTTTATCTCCCTGGGGTCAATGCCGTCCTGCTGCATTTCCTCTATCAGCGCCGGCAAAAACTGCGTCAACCCAGGGTCAAAGAGAATGCTCAACTTATCCTTGATGACATAGCTGTTGCAGTCCATCATTCCCTTCTCGGCGAAATAATATAAATTTTTGGTTAATTTCATAAAATTTGGCCCCTAATCTATTGACTTGGGATAACTCGCATTTTATTATATAGCAATCACCGAGGGTTATTCAATTAGCCCTTTTAGGCTTTAGTGAAAGGAGGTTCGAATGCTGGGTGGTATTATTAATGTCCTGGCTGGGCTATGCGGCGTAATGGGCATCCTCGATGCTACCGACGCGTATACGCTGTCGGATCTTACCTACCCCTTCTGGTTTGCGCTCGCTGCCATTCTGTTCCTGGCCACGATTGCCATGTCCTCTGGCCGCGGCGAGTAATAAGCCAGGCATCCTAACCGGTTTAACCAAATAGACGACTGTTGTGTCTCTTTCGGAAAGAGGGGTTGAGCTTTGGCTGCGCGTGTACCCCAATGCCGCCAGAAACGAGCTGGCTGGCTTCTCAGAGGGTGTATTGCGGGTAAGGGTAGCCGCCCCTCCCGTTAGAGGCAAGGCCAACAAAGAGTTAATCGCCTTTCTCGCCCAGAAACTGGGTTTGAGCAAAGGCGATTTAACTATCCTCAAGGGCCATAGCTCGAGGAACAAGCTCATCGCTATTGTCGGCCTGACGCGGCAAGAGCTTAGCCGACGGCTCTCGCCTGATTAGTCAAGCCCCTATTTCGCCTGTTTCTTCGCTCTCCTCTTATGGCGGCGCCAGAGTATAATGCCCAGTATGGTTCCCCAGACGGGGATGAAGATAAGCAGCCAGATAGCTATGGTGCCCAGCACCTTACCTGCTGTAACCAGCCCCCGCGCCGCCGCCTTCAGCACCTCCATCACGCTCCAGCCGTCGCCGACCACTGCTTCCTCAGGCTCCAGTGAGACCTCAATCAGGCTCGTCGAGGTGGTCTGCTCCAGGTACTGTATCCGGCCTTTGAGTTGCTCTATCTCGGAGCGTATCCGCGAAAGGTAGTCATAGATATCGAGTATATCCGCTATCCTCTCGGCTTTGTCCAGCAGCGCCAGGTATTGCTGCTCGGTGGCTTCGGCGTTGCCCAGTCTCGCCCGGAGGTCGATATACTCCTCGGTCACGTCCTGGCTGTAGGTCTGCTCCGATTCCACCTTCACTGCCATATCGCGCAGCTCTGCCAGCGCTGTCTCGAACTTGTCGTCGGGCACGCGGAAGGTAATCCACCCCTTCATCTCCTCTTCCTCCCCGCGAATGTAGGATGATACTACGTAGCCGCCGAAGGCTAACGACATCTGGGTTATATCCTCAACGGCCTGGGTTATATCCTCCACCACCAGCTCCATATTGCCGGTGCGGACTATCATCCGCTCATCGACGTCGGTGTTCGAGTAATACTCGTCGCCATCCGCTTTGACCTCCCCACCCCCTTCCGTCGGGGCGGGATATTCTACTCCCGGCGGCAGTGCTCCGTCCCCGTTGTACAAGTGTGAGTCAACGCCCTCCTCTGCCTCCCCGGCGCAGGCGGCGGGCACCAGCAATAACGCCACCAGCACCAGCCCGATTATCAGCTTTTTCATGGCCGAGTCCCCCCTTCGCTTATCTACTATACTATAACGCAGACATAATAAAAAGGTTAGGGGCAACAAAAAAGCGGCTGGTGGATTAACCGCCAGCCGCCCTTTAGCTGATTTTAGCTTCTTTCCTGTTCGGTGATTGCCAAGTTATCGAAGGCAATCTCGGTGAAGTCGCCCGCCAATGAGGTAGCGGCAAAGCCGATATAACCACCATAAAAGCTGCTATCGATAACGGTTTCCAACAGATACCCGTTGACCGATAGGCTCAGGTTGCTGCTGATACAAACGATTTGTATGGTGTTGACAGCGCCAACGCCCTGGTTAATATGGGGCGAGTAGTAATTGCCGAGAAGCACCTCCTCCCCGTCGACCCACTTCTCCATTACATAGTAACCATCGGCGCTGATACCGAATGCGTAGTAGTTATCCCGATCCTGCCATCGGCATATTACTATTTGCCAGTTATCGTCGGTGCCGTCGACGAGCTTGGTCTCCACCTCTAGGCTGAAATCATCGAAATACTGATATAATATGGTTTCGGTAGACATAGGGGCCAAGGTGTAGTTAAGCACGTGAAACCAGCCGTCCTCGTAGAAAACCTGGCCGTTGGTGTCTGAGTAAACTTCCCAGTCACCCGTATCGTAGCTGAAATCATCGGAGAATGACCCCGTGGGTTCTGTCTCCCCAGCCCCTGTCGTGGGCTCGGTGATTACCAGGTTATCGAAGGCGACCTCGCTGAAATCGTCCGAGAACGCCCACGCGCCCAAACCGATATAACCGCCGCTAAAGCTGGTATCGGTGACAGTGTCCAATAAATAGCCGTTGACCGATAGGCTCAGGCTGCTGCCGATACACTCAATATGGAGGGAGTTAGTGACATCCCATCCATCATCAACATAGTATGAGTAGTCACCGTCGAGGGGTATCTCCTCCCCGTTAACAAATTTAGCTATGTAGTAGTAGCCGTCGGCGCTGATAGCAAAGAAGTAGAAGTTCCCAGTGTCCTGGAATCGGCATAATACCCCTTGCCAGTTATTGTCGGTGCCATCAACGAGCTTGGTTTCTACATCTAGAGTGAAATCGGTTAGGGAGTAGGCTATTCCGCTGTAGGTAAGCACGTCATCATTTGCGGAATCCTTCACATAGAAATATCCGTCCTGATAGCTCGCCTGACCTTCAGGCGCGTCAAAGACATCCCAGTTGCCCGTGTCCTGGCTGAAGTCGTCGGAGAAGAGCACCCCCTCTCCTGTTTCCCCGCCGCCCGTGTCTCCGCCCCCGGTTTCGCCGGCTCCGGTCTCCCCACCCCCCGTTGAGGGCACGCAGACGACTAGGTTATCGAAGGCGACCTCGGTGGCATCGCCCGAGAAGGCGCTGGCGGCCAGGCAGGGATAACCGTCGCTGAGGGAGGTGTCATTAACGGCGGCCATCAAATAGCCGTTTACCGATAGGCTCAGGCTGCTGCCGAGGCACTCGATATGCAGGCTGTTGACGGCCCCCTTGCCCTGGTTGATGTGTTCCGATTGGCCGCTCTTGAGGATAGTTTGCGACCCGTTGATAATCTTATCGATTAAGTAGTGGCCGTCGGCGCTGATGGCGAAGATGTAGCAGCTGCTATCATTCTGGAAGCGGCAGAGCACCTGGTGGTAGTTATCGTCGCTGCCGTCGACCAGCCAGGTCTCCACGTCCAGGGTAAAATCGGTCAGGGGGTAGGCGATGCCGCTGTAGGTGAAGCCGGCATCTCCCCCGGTATCCTTGATGTAGAAATAGCCGTCCTTATAGCTCGTCTGGCCGGTGGGCAGGTCGGTGGTGTTCCAGCCGCTGGCCGGGTCGCCGAAGTCGTCGCTAAAGAGCACCTCATACCCCCCGGCGATGAAGTGGGCGGTGATTTCTTTATCCGCATCCATGACCATGGTGGTGGTTGGGTCGGTGCCAGAGGCGGCGCCGCTCCAGTGGTCAAAGGTGTAGCCGCTATTGGCGGTGGCGACTATGGTTACCGTCACCCCGGGGTCATAGCTGCCCCCGGAAGGTGATACTGAGCCGCCCCCAGTCGGGCTGACATTAATAGTCAGGCTATATCGTTCGCTTGGGCATCCCCCCGCCCCCATTAGAAGCAGACTTAATACCAAAATCAGGCTGATGGCCAGGGAGAGATAGACGTTCTTACGCTTCAAGGTAAGGACCTCCTTCTAGCTGAAAAAATCGGTGTGGTACGGGGAATATTCTAGCACGGATTGTCAGGCGACTGCAATTTCTGGTAGTCTAATATTTCTCTATCACCACCCACAGCCCCTCCCCGTCGGTGATGAACTCTATCGTGCCATCTTCGTCAGTGCGGAATATATTCTCGGCGCCTATCTCCTCTACCAGCCTCTCTACGACATCGCCGTGCGGATGGCCATAGGGGTTATCCTCCCCCACCGAGATAACCGCTACTAAGGGGCTTGTCGCCGCCAGGAAGTCGGCGCTGGTCGAGGTAAGCGAGCCGCTGTGCCCCACCTTGAGCACGGTGCATTCCAGCTCAGCCCCTCCGGCGATAAGCCTGAACTCGGCCTCCCACTCGATATCCCCGGTGAAGAGAAAGCTTACCCTACCCAGCTCCAAGCGCAGGACGGCGCTGTTGTTATTGATGTCGGAGCCGGTGCCCTCCATCAGGGTCGCCGGCGGGTGGAGCACGGTCATGGTTACCCCCTCCCCCAAATCGATTTCCTGGTCGGCCTGGACCGCGATGCTGGCGATTTCCTTTTCATCGATCAGGCGGCACCATTCGTCATATAAAGGCGAGTCATAGTCTAAATAGGGATAGAGCACCTGCTCCACCTGATATCGCTCTAAAACTTCGACCAGCCCACCTAGGTGGTCGGCGTGGGGGTGGGTCAGCACCACCAGCTCTATGGTACGGTCCCAGAAGGGCATCCGTTCGCCCAGCTCTCCGGTTAGCGTCTGGGGGCTGCCTCCCCCGTCAATGAGCACCTGCTGGCTGCCCCGCTGAATGAGTATGGCGTCGCCCTGCCCGACATCAAGGAAGCTGACGTGGAGCTCGTCGTCGGGCATGGTGATGGCCGCTACCGAGGTCAGCGCCGCCAGTATTACCAGCGGCGGCACAACCCACCGCCAGGGCAGGCGGGAAAAACCCCTCGCCCCCGACCCCAGCCAGCTTTTAGCCCTCTCCCCCCACCCCCGCCCCCTGACGAGCCCGACGATAATAGCCAGAACGCCATAATAGACGGCGATAAAGGCGGGGCTAAACCTTCCTGCCTCCACTGAAGAGAGGGGCAGGGCGGCGAAGCCGCCCACGACAAAGAGCAGGTAGGAATTAAACAACCAGGCGACCCAGCCTATGCCCTGGGCGAGGGGCATAAAGGCAAGCCCAATAAGCCCCGCCGCCGCCCCGAGGATAATGATTAACGGCATCGCCAGCAGGCCGAGGAAGGTCACCAGAGGCCCCACCAGGGAAACGACACCGAAATAGTAGGCAACCAGCGGCCAGACGGCGATGGTGGCGGCTAAAGTCACGCTGAAGCCATCGCTGACAATGTTGCCCAGAGAGACTATTAATCCCCCCTCCCCCAGTGTGGCGCCGACCATTCGCCGTCCCAGCCCGTGGAGGGGAGGGGCGATAAAGATCAGCCCGGCGATAGCGGCAAAGCTCAGCTGGAAGGCGGCGTCGAAAACTATTTTGGGGTCGATGCCCACCATCACCGCTGCGGCCAGGGCCAGCGAGGTGATAGCCGTGCGCTGCCGCCCCAGCAGCTCGGCGCTCAGGAAGACACTGGCCATAATCGCTCCCCGCACCACCGGCGGGTGAAATCCGGTGAGAATAGCGTAGAGCCAGATGATAGCCAGCGCCAGCCAGACGTAAATATAGTGTCTTTTGCCGAAGAGCAGTTTGCCGAGGCTGACCAGCATGCCGGCTATGATGGCTAGGTGCAGCCCGGAGATAGCCAGCAGGTGGGCGGTGCCGGTAATGGTGAAATCATATCTTACGTCGGCGGGTATGTTGTATCTGATGCCGAGCAGGATGCCCTGGGTGAGCGCCGCCTGCGGTTCGGGCATAGCCTCGGCGATGCTATCGGCCAGGCTGTTTCTCAATGAATAAATCCACTCCAGCGGCTTAATCCCCTGGCCTGTGTCCAGGCGCTCTATTTGGGGGTAGAGCATGGTGGCGTAGATGCCCTGGTTTTTCAGGTAGTTCTTGTAGTCGAAGTCGCCGAGCTGGGTCGGCGTCTCCAGCTCCCCCGCTACCCGCAAAACATCGCCGTATTCGTATTCGGGGTAGCGGGGGACGAATAACAGGACGTCGCCCCCCACCTCCCGCCACCCCTCATTATCAGGGTCTATGGTACTGACTGAAAGCCTTATGTGGGTGGCGCTGTCCCTGACCTCGGGGTCGGCGCTCACCATCCCCTCGATTTGGACTTCTTGGTCGGTATAGAACTTGATGTGGCTGCCGTCTTCAGGGGGCAGGCTGGTCTGGTAGCATAAAGCCCCGCCGAAAAAGGCGATAAGGCAGACGGCGGCTATTATTATCAGCGGGCGCTTTTGAGGGAGGAAAAAGAGCAGGGGGAGGGGAATAAGCCCGATAAAGATGAGGGCGAAGGGCAGGGCTAGCCTCGAGCCCAGCAAGATACCCGCCACAAAGGCACCGCTAAGGTATATAAGCGCCAACGGCCTTCCTTAAAGCGTTAATCGCCTACGGTAATATAGTCCCGCATACCTTCGTACATAGACATACTGATGCCGGGGACCTCGGTTATCTCGATGATGTCGCTGAAGCCGCCGTCCTGCTCTCGGTAATCGATGATGGCCTGCGCCTTGCTCGGCCCGATGCCGGGCAGCGCCTCCAGCAGCCAGGCTTCGGCGCGGTTGATGTCTATCTTCTGGGGCTCATCCTGCTGGCTGACTTCCCCGTCGCTGGAATCCGTCTCCTCATTCAGGGGAATCTGGATGGGGTGGTTGGGGCTGTATTTCTGCCAGGCGATAACGCCGCCGATAACGATAACGGCTATCAGCAGCAGGGTAATCAGCGCCCAGAATCGGTTCGCGCCTGCGGTCACGGGAAG
Organism: uncultured Dehalococcoidales bacterium; assembly: GCA_964396645.1. Lineage (GTDB taxonomy): Bacteria > Chloroflexota > Dehalococcoidia > Dehalococcoidales > BS750m-G39 > E44-bin88. The sequence continues at coordinate 8,246 of CAYNFV010000004.1, read as the reverse complement.
CCTCCTGGTGTTAGCTTCGCCGGTTATGACTGATTATTCAGGAGCCCCTGAGGACGGTCCCCAGCGCTTCCTCCGACTCGGGGGTGGTGATGGCGATTACCTGGTCTTCAGCCTCGATGACGGTGTCTTCCTCGGGGGCGAAGGGCCTCTGCTGACCGCGGATAACCAGCGACAGTGTGTTACCCGCCGGCAGCGGCAGCTCCTTCACCATCTTGCCGATGGCGGTGGAGTGGGGTGGGATTTTTATCTCCACAACCTCCAGCCCCTGCTCTTGGATATCCAGCAGGTGCGTTATGGGGTGGGTGGGTACCTCTTCCTCGATGCTCTCCAGGATTATCTTGGTGCTGCTGATGGTGACGTCGATGCCCATTTTCTTGAAGATGGTCTCGTTCTTGGGGTTATTGATGCGGGCTACGGTGCGGGGCACATTAAACCTATGCTTGGCGGCCTGGCAGGAAACCAGGTTGTCCTCGTCATCGCCGGTAACGGCGACGAACATTTCGGCCCGCTCCGCCCCCGCCTCTTCCAGGGTGGCCATCTCGCAGCCGTCGCCGCGGACGCAAACGCTGCCCAACTCGTTACAGATAAAGGCGGTCCGGACGGGGTCCTTTTCCAGCACCAGCAGCTCGTGCCCCTCGTCGAGCAGCGCCTTGGCCAGGTAATAGCCCACCTGCCCCCCACCGATAATGATAATATACATTGGTTAGTTCTTCTCTCCCTTCGGCTTGAGCAGCTGCTCCTTTATCATCTGGGCGAAGATAGTGGTCGGGCTGAAGGACTCGATGCCCAGCGAGCCGAAAAGCTCCCGCCGCAGCGGGTCGTAGGTGCGGCAGAGCACGCGGGGCACGTTAAAGATGTGCTTGGCAATCTGGCAGGCCATGATGTTGCGGTTGTCCCCCTGGGTAAGGGCGATAAAAGCATCGGCTTGCTCGATGCCCGCCTTTTTGAGCGCGTCCTCGTCGGTGCCGTTGCCCACCAGGGCGGTGCCCCCGAAGTCGGGCGGCAGTCGGCGGAAGCTGTATTCATCGAGGTCCAGGATGGTAACCTCGTGCCCCTCGTCGGCCAGAAGCCCGGCCAGCCTCCCCCCCACCCGGCCGCAGCCCATAATTACTACTTTCATAACCTCACTCGTCTAGGGAGTATACTGATGATAGAGTATAACCTCACAGGGCGCGTTCTGCAAGACATAGGGCGCCACCTTACCCAGGCTGAACTGCCCGAAAATCCGCTTATAGACCACCCCCATCAGGATTAGATCGGCCTCCCTTTCCACGGCTTCTTCGACGATGGTCGGCCCCGCCTCGCGGGCCTGGAGCAGGTCGGTCTCCACCTCGTAACCCTCGTCCTCGGCCACGGTGGCGATGTGGTCCAGCACCCCCTCGGCCTTCTTGACGTCGGGCGTAATCTCGGCATCCAGCGGCAGCGTACGCTTCACCGTGATCACATAGACCGTCCAGACTTTGGCCTTGCTCTTCTTGGCCAGCTGGCAGGCCAGCTTTATTACCTCGTCGTCGGCGGTAGTGCCGGTTACCGGCACCAGAATCTTAGTGAACTCCATTAGTTTCCTTTTACCGCCCGTTATGGAGTAACCGTATTATAGTCCCCTGCGGGCGGCTCTACAATCCCCCCTCCCCCGGCTCCTGGGGCGGGTGGGTTAAAGGCAAGCGCGATTTCCAGCGGTAGAGGCAGTAAACAATCAGGCCGATAGCCATCCATATCATGCCCACCCAGCGGCTGTAGGGCTGGGTAATTAAGATAATAATCCATATCCCAAAGGTGGCGATTAAGCCGATGATAGCCGTAATGGGTAGTTCCCAGCCGAAGATTCTTAGGTTCCAGCCCAGCTTAAAGGGACGCTCCATATCCGGTTTGCGGACTCTCATGCGGAGGATGGAGGCATGGGCGAACATAAAGGCCAGCAATGAGCCGAAGGCATACAATGCCCCCATATTCTCGAAGACTTGGCCGCCAAAGAAGCCTGGAATCAAAATAACCATGGCTATCAGGCTGAACAGGATTATGGAAATATAGGGCGTCTTAAAGCGGGGGTGCACCTTGCTCAGGGCGGCGGGCTGCAGCTTGTGACTGCCCAGGGAGAAGGCCAGCCGCGAGATGCCGATAAGTCCGGCGTTGGTGGCGATGAGCAGGATGGAACCGGCCAGTATGGCGATAAGCGGCTTGAGCACCTCGGATATCAGGGTTATGGGGATATTGGCGGCGATACCAGCCACCGGGTCGCGGGACCATTCGGTAGCCAGCTCCTGGGGGGTCATCGCCGAGAGCGACACCAGCGAGATGCCGGCAAAGATAACCAGCACGGCCACAATCATCATCACCAGCGCCCGTGGCACCTTCCTCTCCGGCTTTCGTGTTTCCTCCGCCATCTGGGACATGGTTTCGATGCCCGTATAGGCAATGGAGGCCAGGGCGATGCCGAAGACCAGGTTCCCGGCGCTGGGCCAGTTATCGATAATGCGGTGGAAGATCACCACCGGGTCGAAGAGCAGTATAAAGCCGATAACCACCAGCGCCACCTGGGTGGTTATATCCAGTACGGCGGCGGTGATGTTCACCCAGGAGGTCTCCTTGATGCCGATAACGTTTATCATCATCAGGAAAAAGACGATACCGATAGAGGTGGTGGTGCCCAGTAAGGGGGAGGCCTTGAACGGCTCGAAGAAAAAGCCGAGGTAGGGCGGGATGGTATAGGCGGAGATGGAGATGGTGACGATATAGCTCAGCATCAGCGCCCAGCCGGCAATGAAGCCGGCCATATCGTTAAAGCCGTGGCGGGCAAAGCTGGCCGAGCCGCCGGCTTCGGGCAGCATGGCCGTGCCCTCGGCATAGGTCAGGGCGGTGAAAATAAACAGTATACCGGCGATGCCCAGGGCAATGGGGGTTGCCCCCAGGGCGACCACGGCCACGATGCCTAAGGCGTAATAAATGGACGAGCCGACGTTACCATAACCGGCGCTGAAGAGGGCGGGGATACCCAACACCCTTCTCAGCCTATTGCGCTTGATGCGGCGGGGACGGAAAATCCGGTCGCCGGGTTTGGGTCGGTAGCTATCTGGCATTGTTTAGTTTAACCGATTTCACCACCATGCTAAAATCTGGTGAGCTTTGGTAAGTTTATGCCCCCAAACGCCGTCTGTCAATAACCTTTGTCCCTTGACAATTATTTAACCCTCAACTAAACTCACGGTGGAACCATGTTGACCAATTTCCTCTTCTATACCCCTGATTTCAATAGGGCGTTTATTCGGTCTGCCCGCGGCGGGCAAAGGAGGTGTCGGGCGTGAAGTTCCCCTTTATTCCCCGTGAGGAGAAATTCTTCGACCTCTTCAAGGCGAGCGCGCAAAACGTGGTAGTAGCGGCGCACCGGCTCAAGGAGATGGTCGATGACTGGAAGAATGTCGAGGGTAGCGCCGATAAGATAACCGAGCTTGAGCACCAGGGGGATACCATCACCCACGATATTATCGCGCGGGTACACCGCACTTTCGTCACCCCCTTCGACCGGGAGGATATAGTCCAGCTGGCCCATTCCCTGGACGACATCATCGACTTTATTCACGCGGCGGCTGACTCCATGCTCCTCTACAAGGTAGACCGCCCCGGCCCCCGCGCCCGGGAGCTGGCTGAGATTATCGTCCAGGCGGCGGAAGAAGTAGAGAGGGTAATGCCCCAGCTCAAGAAACGCATCGTCTTGAGCCAGGTGCTCAAGCGCTGTGTCGAGATTAACCGTCTGGAGAACGTCGCCGACAGGGTATACCGCGCGGCGATGGCGGAGCTTTTTGCCGATTCGTCCGATATAGCTAATATTATCAAGTGGCGCGAGATTTACGCCCATATGGAAAGCGCCACCGACCGGTGCGAGGATGTGGCTAACGTCCTTGAAGGGGTAGCCATCAAGCATGCCTGATTTTGCCCTCGGTTACCTGATAATTATTATCATCTTTGCCGTCGGCTTCGGCCTGGTCAACGGCTTCAACGACGCCGCCAATGCCATTGGTGCTTCGGTCGGCTCCCGGTCTATTTCCCCCCGCAACGCGGTAATACTGGCGGCCTGCTTCAACTTTTTCGGCGCCGCCAGCGGTCTGGCGGTGGCGCGCACCATCGGCAAAGGGATTCTGGTCCCGGATGCGATATCCTACGTGACGGTGATTGCCGCTCTGGCCGCGGTTATTATTTGGGGGGGTGTAGCCACCTACCTGGGTCTGCCGGTAAGCATAACCCACGGCTTCGTCAGCGGGCTGGCCGCCGCCGGCGCCGCCACGGTGGGCTTAGGGGCTATACAATGGGGCGTCATGGGACGGGTGCTGTCGTCGGTGGTGGCGGCTCCCGTCCTCGGTTTCGTCGGCGGCTTCGCCCTCATGATTATCCTCTTCTGGGTCTTCCGTCAAAGCGCCCCCGCCTTTATGAGAATCGTTTTCAGCCGTCTGCAGTGGCTTACCACCGCCTTTCTGGCCTACAGCCACGGCAAGAACGACGGCCAGATGCCCATCGGGGTTATCGTCATGGCGCTGGTGATTTACACCGGCCAGGTCAGCCTCTGGGATAGCGTCCCCTTTTGGGTAATCGCCCTGTCGGCTTTATCCATAAGCCTGGGGACGGCTGTCGGCGGCTGGCGGGTGATTAAGACGCTGGGGATGAAGGTCACCGACCTGCAGCCGGTCCACGCCTTTGCCGCCAACCTCTCGGCGGCGGCGGTTATCGAGGGAGCCTCGCTGGTGGGCATACCGGTGAGCACCACCCACTGCGCCAGCGCCGCCATTATGGGGATAGGGGCTACCAAGAGATTTTCGGCGGTGCGCTGGGGGGTGGCCGGTAATATAGTCGCCGCCTGGGTATTGACCTTCCCTATCTGCGGGGCGCTTGGTTATCTCTTCGGCTGGCTGCTGAAGATGATAGTCTAGCCGCTTAGAGGCTGATTTCCCGTGGGGTGCGGCGGCACTTTTCGGCGGTGATAATGGCTTCGATGGCTGATGCCGCCCGCTCGATTTCATTCCGTTCGTTGAACACTATATAGTCGAAGAGGTGCAACTGCTTTATCTCTTCCGCGGCGGTCTTCAGACGCAGGTCGCAGTCGAACTCGGATTCGGTCTGGCGCTCCCTCAGCCTGGCCTCGAGCTCCTCTGTTGTCGGTGACATAAGAAAGATAAAAACCGCCTCGGGCAGGATTTTTTTAAGCGTAGCCGCCCCCTGCACATCGACCTTGACGATGGTATCTATTCCCGCCTCCAGGGCTTTCTTGGCCGGTTCTCTGGGCACGCCGTACCAGTTGCCGTAGACATTGGCGTATTCCAACAGCTCATTGTTTTTCAACATCTTTTGGAAATCCGCCTCGGAGACGAATTTATAGGCGACATTATCTTCTTCGTTAGCCCGCTGGGGTCGGGTGGTGGCGGTGGTGATAAACCGGGCGGAGTAGCCCGATTCTTTCATTCGGTTCAAGACGGCGTCTTTGCCCGCTCCGGAGGGGCCGGAGAGGACGATAAGCAGCGGTTTGGGGGTGGGGTTAAAGGGGGTAGTTTTAGGGTTCGTCTTTTTCATCGCTTGGCTCTGGCTTGAGCAATGGGCCTCCTCGGCTGGCTTGCAGCCGGCCAGCAATGGTTTCCGGGGCGAGGGCGCCCAGAATAATGTGCCCGCTGTCGGTAAAGATCACGGCTTTGGTTCTTCGGCCGCTGGTCATATCAATAAGCAGCCCCTTATTTTTAGCCTGTTGAATGGTTCGTTTGGTGGGTGCGGAGTTTGGCGAAGCTATGGAAATGACCCTGTTCATGGCTAGTATATTACCGAATCCAATGTGAATAAGCTCGGCGACCATCATTAACACCTCAGCAGATTACTTTTATCGAGTGCGAACCCTTGACAGAGCTGGGCAATCAGCGCTGCTTACCCCCCTTATCTCTATGGTGAAGGCGGTGCTTACTATAATATACCTTTAGCGCTGATTAGGCAACGGGTTTTGGGCTCAAAACGGCTTGAATTTTTTGAGGTTTGCTGCTATCCTCTCTTTATGGATTGAGCTTTATGAATAACTATCGACAGGGCTATCTCTGATAATCGCTTCAGGGGTAGCTTTTTTAGTGTAATCTTGATTCGAGGTGAGCCGCTTTGTATAAAATTCTATTAAAGCAAGACCTGGCGCCCCAGATTCATCTTTTCCGGATGGCGGCCCCCGCCGTGGCCCAAAAGGCTCGGGCGGGACAGTTCGTCGTGGTCAGGATTGATGAAAAAGGCGAGCGCATACCGCTTACCATCGCCGACTGGGACGAAAAAGAGGGCACGGTTACCATCGTCTTTATGGAGGTGGGCGCCACCACCGCCCGCCTGGCTTTGCTCAAAGAAGGCGACGCCATCGCCGACTTCGTGGGGCCCCTGGGCGTTCCCGCCGAAATCGATAACTTCGGCACCGTGGTCTGCGTTGCCGGTGGGGTGGGGGCGGCGCCGGTAGCCCCCATCGCCCGCGAGCTTAAAAAGGCGGGCAACAGGGTCATCACCATACTGGGGGCGCGGAGCCAAGAGCTGCTTTTCTGGGAGGATGTGCTCGAATCCACCAGCGACCAGATGATAGTGACCACCGACGACGGCTCCTACGGGCGCAAGGGTGTGGTCACCGAGCCGCTTAAGGAGCTTTTGGAAAGCGGTGAAAAAATCGACCGCGTTATCGCCATCGGCCCCGTGGTCATGATGAAGTTCTGCGCCCTGACCACGCTGCCCTTTAAGGTCAAGACCATCGTCAGCCTCAACCCCATCATGGTCGACGGCACGGGTATGTGCGGCTGCTGTCGGGTAGCCGTCGGCGGCGAGACCAAGTTCGCCTGCGTCGACGGCCCCGATTTCGACGGTCACCAGGTTGACTGGGAGCTGGTGGCCGCCCGCCAGCGTATCTACCTGGGCGAAGAGAAGTGCGCCTACGAGGAGTGGCAGAAGAGCCACTCATCCTAGAGGAGTTGTTAAATGGCCAAGCTGAATCTTAACCGGGTGGCGATGCCCCGCCAGGACCCCAAGAAAAGGGCTAAAAACTTTAACGAGGTGGCGCTGGGCTACAGCCTCAAGCAGGCCCAAGAGGAGGCCAGCCGCTGTATCCAGTGCCCCAAGCGCAACTGCGTCGAGGGCTGCCCGGTGGGCGTTGATATCCCCGACTTTATCAAAGCAATCCGCGAGGGCGATATGCCCGAGGCGGTCAGGATACTCAAGAGCAAGAACGCTCTGACCGGCATCTGCGGGCGGGTCTGCCCCCAGGAGACCCAGTGCGAGGCCACCTGTTCGCTGGCCAAGAAAGAGGCCCCCATCGCCATCGGCCGCCTGGAGCGCTTTGTCGCCGACTGGGAGCGAAAAAACATGGGGGCAGCTAAACCGCCTGAGTCTCCAAAACCCTCCGGCAAAAAGGTGGCTGTGGTCGGCTCCGGCCCCGCCGGCCTAACGGCAGCCGCCGAGCTGGCTAAAATGGGGCATAGCGTCACCATCTTTGAAGCGCTGCATGTCGCCGGCGGCGTTTTGATGTACGGCATCCCCGAATTTAGATTACCCAAGGAAATCGTCCAGGCCGAGGTCGACTATGTTGCCTCTTTAGGGGTAAAGATCGAGCTGGACTCGGTGGTGGGCAAGTTAGCCACGCTGGACGAGATAGTGGCTCAAGGCTTTGACGCCGTTTTCCTGGGCACCGGTGCCGGTCTGCCCATGTTCCTGGGCTACCCCAGCGAGAACCTGAACGGCATCTATTCGGCCAACGAGTTTTTGACCCGCGTCAACCTGATGAAGGCCTACCTCTTCCCCGAATACGATACCCCCGTCAAGATTGGCAAAAAAGTAGCCGTCATCGGCGGCGGCAACGTGGCTATGGACTCCGCCCGCTGCGCCCTGCGCCTGGGCGCCGACAGGGTCTACATCGTCTACCGCCGTTCCGAGGCGGAGATGCCCGCCCGCCGTGAGGAGGTGGAAAATGCTCAGGAGGAGGGCATCGAGTTCAAGCTCTTGACCAACCCCAAGCAGTTCCTGGGCGACGAGCAGAACTGGGTGGTGGGCATGGAGTGCTACCGGATGGAACTGGGTTCACCCGACGAAAGCGGCCGCCGCCGCCCTGTTGTCAAAGAGGGCAGCGAGTTCGTCATTGACGTTGACGAGGTCATCGTGGCTTTGGGCACCCGCCCCAACCCCCTCATCGCCTCGACTACCCCGGGTCTGGAGACGACCAAATGGGGCACCGTTGTTGCCGACGAGGCGACGGGCAAGACGGT
>CAYNFV010000003.1:0-30306 GCA_964396645.1 uncultured Dehalococcoidales bacterium | reverse complement strand
GGCACCAGCCGGCTACGGCGGCGAAAAATAGAATAACCGGATATCCCGATTAAAATTAGTTAACCGGCGCTAAAGCTGGGCTATTCTGATAGTTGTTAATTGCCCAAAGCGTCAGAATTGGCTATCTTTTGGCACACTGCTGCCCACCATCCATGTTTCCAAAGATATGCTATAATGCCAGCTTAAGAGGGGGCCTCTAATATGCTTGCCGTTGAAGTCAACCATGTAGTCAAGTCCTTTGCCGATAAGCTCGCCGTTGACGACCTGTCATTCTCGGTGGCTCAAGGCGAGATATTTGGCCTGATTGGTCCTAACGGTGCCGGCAAGACCACCACCATCAGGATGATGATGGACATCATAAAGCCGGATTCGGGTGAGGTGACTATCCTCGGCGAGAGGTTGAAGGAAGCCACCAAGAATAAGCTCGGCTACCTCCCCGAGGAAAGAGGGCTGTACAAAAAGCTGAGCGTACTCGATTCCATCGTTTACCTGGCCTCGCTAAAAGGTATGGACAAGCAATCAGCTGCCGAAAAAGCTGACGAGCTGCTCGAAAAAACCGGCATGTTAGCCACCAAAAGCAAGAAGGTTGAGGCACTGAGCCGGGGCATGGGGCAGATTATCCAGGTCATCGTCACCATCATTCATGACCCGCAGCTGGTTGTCCTGGATGAGCCCTTCGCCGGGCTCGACCCGGTCAACACCGAGCTGCTAAAGGGGATGTTCCTTGACCTGAGGAATCAGGGCAAAGCCGTAATCCTGAGCACACACCAGATGAATCAGATAGAGGCGCTCTGCGACCGTATCCTGATGATAAACAACGGGAAAAATGTCCTCTACGGGGACCTGACTGAAATCAGGTCAAGGTATAGGGGCAACTCAGTCCTCCTCGATTTTGAAGGGGAGCTGGGGGAGGTGCCGGGGGTTAGCGAAAAGCGCCAGCACAAGGGCTACATCGAGCTGATACTGGACGGCAAGACAACCCCCAAACAGCTCCTGGAACGATTAGTAGGTCGCGGTATAGTAATCAACCGCTTTGAGGTGGCCACTCCTTCACTCAACGAGATATTCCTGAAGGAGGTGGGCAAGAAATCATGAATAAGACGCAATTGATATTCCGGCACGAATTCCTGAATGCGATAAAGAGGAAAGGGTTTATCATTATGACCCTTATCGTGCCGGTCTTAGCTCTGCTGGCCATAGGCATTTTCCAGCTGATATCAGCCACCGCTGGGCCAATGGTAGTAGAAACAACCACCATCGGCTATGTCGATGAGGCCGGCGGCTTCGACGACTATACCACTCAGGGGAATATAGAGCTGGTCGGCTTCGATACACAAGATGATGCCACGGCCGCCCTGATTAACGACGATGTTTCCGAGTATTTCGTCATTCCCGCGGACTATACATCAACCGGAGTAATTAACCGTTATACCCTGGCCAGAGAGCTGGAGACGCCCACCTCCATCACCACCGCCATTAAGAACTTCCTCACCAGCAATATGTTAGCCGGGAAAGTGCCCTCAGAAACGGTAGGGCTGATAGAAGCACCATTAGCCCTGGTTACCACCAGGCTTACCGAGACGGGGGAGGTGGCTACGGAGCAGGGCGGATTCGGGAACCTCATGATCCCCGGAATCTTTAGCCTGCTGCTGGCCCTTTCCCTCCAGCTCTCCTGCGTCTACCTGGTGCAGGGGCTGGGGGATGAGAAGGAGAGCCGCCTTATCGAGGTATTGCTCTCCTCCGTTAACACAAGGCAATTATTAATCGGCAAGGTTTTGGGTCTGGGTGTCGCCGGGCTGGTGCAGGTGGTCGTCTGGCTGGCCTCAATGCCGCTTCTCTTAAACCTGGCCTCATCCACTTTTGGCGGCTTTTTCGGTACGATACAACTGCCGGCTAACTTCATCGTGCTGGGGATGGTCTATTTCATTCTGGGCTACGCCTTGCTCGCCGCCCTATCGGCGGGCGTCGGCGCCATCAGCCCCAGCGCTCGTGAGGGACAGCAAATGATCCCGATTTTTACGCTTCTCCTCTTTGTGCCCCTCTGGTTCTCATCTATACTGTTTATATTTCCCAACAGCCCTCTTTGGGTGGTGCTGACCATTTTCCCGGTCACGGCGCCGATAGCCGTGATGCTCAGGCTGGGCGTAACCGGTGTTGCCGCCTGGGAACTGGCGGTCAGTATAGCCGTGCTGGCACTCTCCGTCGTCGGGGTCATGTTCCTGGCTATCAGGGCCTTCCGGGCTTACCTGCTTATGTACGGCAAAAGACCTCGTTGGGGAGAGATTATCCGCAGCCTCAGGAGCGGATAGCCTTTACCCTCACTCCGACAGATTTTTAACTCTGCTGCCCACCAGAAGGTTTATTAAATGACCAAAGGTTTCATTCATCTGTAAGCGGAGAAGTTACCCCATTAGCATGATAAGCTTATTACCAAGCTTGTCTTCAATCTGCCTTTCAGCTTGCGGATTGCGCCAAAGATAGGAGCGCTTACCGCTAGAAAGAAGTACCACTCCACTATCAAAAAGTACCCCGCTCAATCTCAAAAGGGTGTCGTTTTGTAAAACCTGCTCCTCCAGATACTTCACTGCTTGCTCGTATTCAATGTCCTCCATTCTGCAATTGTCAGACCTTAGAATAACTAAACCTATACCATCACTAGGGAGCTGGGCAGCCTCGTCTAGTATTTTACTGTGAAACGCTTCCACATCCTTTTCTCCCCTTCCATAGGGAACCAATAGTTCTAGTCCGTCTGTCTCGTCACCTTTTTTAAGCTTCGCCTTTGTAGCATAGTCCTCTCTAAAGCGACTTACCTCTACAAAAAGGCGGTAACCTTGCCATAAAAGCTCTAAATCTACCCCTCTCGGCCCGCACGGGTAAAACGTAGCTCTAAACCCATTCAATGCGAAGATCAACGCCATATCCCCTTCTAATCTAGTATCCCAAAAGTATTCTCTCTGTGGGATAGAGAGGGTCAGTTTCGCTTCGTATTTATCCAGATTATTTACGCCACTACGTTTCAATTCCTTCAATAAGGAACTAATTCTGTTGATTTCCTCTTTAGTGTAGTGATGTTTTTCCATACTGTAAATCAACTTCTTGTGGCGTCCACGACTTTCTATTGCATTTGATGATTGCACGTTCTTATCTAGCATTAAACCTGATAGCCGAGCAGGCTCATAATTTCCTCGCCGTATTTCCTCATTATCAGCAAGCGGTCTGAGCTTCCCAGTTGTTGCACCGCCAGCCTGAGCGCCTGAACTCGGGCGGGGTCGCTTTTAGCCCGCTCGTAGAGCTCATCGATGAACCTGAGCGGTGACGGCAGCTCTATCTCCGAGGGCGGCAGCCCGCCCCTTTCTTCAGACTTTCTTTGCTCGCGCTCGGCCAGTGCGTCGAGGTAGTGGAGGAAATCGATGACGCTTTCGTCGTCGGATTCCCGCAGCTCATCAAGCTGCGCTTCCGTCCGCTTGTCTTCCTCGGCGAGCAGGATATCTAGGTCGGAGAGGTCGGGGGCTTCGATTTCGAGCATCTGGCACAAAGCCCTGACCAGCGCCCGGCAGGCCCGGGTGTTTCTCTCCTCGGGCTTATAGGCGGGTATCTCACTGACCAGCCCGATGGCGTCGATACCCTTGCTCTTGGCCATGCCCAGCAGCCAGGCATTTAGATTGTGGGCGATGTTCATCGGCGGGGCGTCAGCGATTTGACGGCGGTGAAGGTATTGCCGCAGCTCTTGGCTGGTTGCCGAGCCGTAGAGGGTGGGCTCAGCCAGGTGGTGGATGTCGGCCAGGAAAGCGCCAGGCATATAGAGCCTCCGTAGCCCGAAGCCCTTAGCTGCCTCCAGCACATATCCCGCCAGCTCCGGCACCTTGCCGGGGAGGGGGTGGGAGTTGCCGGTGAAGAAGATAATGTCGTGGCTTTTGTTCGACGGCCAGTAGTAAAAGCGGTTGCGGGGCTTTGGCTCCTCCACCTCTATGGGGGCGGTTTCGATGAGCCCGTCGCGGAGGGTGAAGTGGTAGGGAGGGGTGAAGAAGTCACCGGGCTCAATCTCGGCGAAGAGCTCCGCCCCCAGCTTTTCCTGGAGGTAGCTGGCTACCCTCAAGCCCACGTTAGCCGTGCCGGGGCCCGCCGCCACCAGGAAGGGCTCTTTGAGCCGGGGGGTAGAGTGAATCTTGAGCAGATTTTCGTCTGGCTTCATCCCTGTCATTATAGCATCTTGCGCGGGTTCGAGCGCTTAAGCTACAGAATCTCTTAAGATTTCGGCGATGTCTTTGACCGCTATCTTTTCGGCCAGCCCCTCGTCCTTTACCGCCTCACCGAGCATTACGGCGCAGGCTGGGCAAGCCACCGCCATGACATCGGCGCCGGTCTCATGGGCTTCCCTTACCCTGATTCGGGCGGGGCTGTTCTCGCCGCCGCCGAAGAAATCGGTGTAGAAGTTGCCGCTGCCCCCGCCGCAGCAGAAGGCGTTTTCGCGGTTCCTTTCCATCTCCACCAGCGCTAGCCCCGGAATCGCCTTCAGTATTTTGCGCGGCGCTTCGTACTCGCCGGCGTGCCGTCCCAGGAAACAGGGGTCGTGATAGGTGACCTTGAGATTAAGCTTTGAGTTTGGCTTCAGCCTTCTCTGCTCGATAAGCGCGCCGAGGAGGCTGGTATAATGCCAGACCTCAAGGTCATCGGGGTAGTCGTTGCTGAAGACGTGGTGGGAGTGGGGGGAGAGGGCTATAATCTTCTTTACTCCAGATTTACGGAAAAGCTCGCTATTTTTGTCCCTCAACATGGCAAAGATGCGGCTCTCACCCATAATGTTTACCTCGTTGCCGTCGCACTCTTCGGCGGCGCCGAGGATACCGAAAGAGACGTTTGCTTTGAGCAATAGCTCGGCGAGCGCCTTAGCCGCCCTTTGCCCCCTCTCATCAAAAGAGCCGACGCAGCCGACATAAAATAAATATTCCTGCCCGTTATAAGGCTCCACCTTGATATCATCCGCCCAACGCCCCCGGTTTTCCCGCAGTTCTCTATAGGGGTTGCTATAAGCCTCAATGTTCTGGAAGAAGCGGGCCACCCGGGGCATAACCAGCCCCTCGGCCACCATGTCCTCCCGGGCGGCGTCTATCATGCCGACGATGTCCTTGTTGAATGGGAACTTGCAGCTCTGGACGCAGTTATTGCAGTTGGTGCAGGCGTAGAGCATCCGGCCCAGCCACTCCGACCACTCGATTTCTCCCCCAGCCCAGGCCTGGATGAGCCAGAGCAGACCGCCCGGCGTGCCGCTTTTGAGGCGGAATCGGTTATAGATGGGGCAGTTAAAGGCCGAGTAGTCCAGGGTGAGCTGGCAGTAGCCGCAGCCGAAGCAGCGGTGGATGATTTCCTGGTATCGTTCGAGCGAGATTTAAGCCACCTCCCAGTTCCCCGGGTTCATTATGTTATTGGGGTCGAGCATCTTCTTTATCCGCTTTATTAACTGGCGGGTGCCTTCGTCCATCCTCTCCAGGATGAGCTTCTGGGCGGGCATTTCCGGCTTCCAGACCACCCCACCCAGCTCTAATGTTAATCGGTTGGTCTCGTCCAGCGCCCTTCGCGCCCTCTCGAACTCATCGGCTTGGGCGCGGTTGAAGGCGTAGGAGTAGGCGAGCATGACGCTGTGCCCGTTGGGCAATAATTGAATGCCCAGTTGATAGAGAAAGTCCTGATTATGGGCAATCTCGATACCTTTACGCCAGGCCTGGGGTATGACCTCAATGGGCAGTATGGCGCCGGTGTACTCAAATCCGCCGCCCTTCCTGAAATCGGCGGCGGTGGCGGCGAAGGGGGGCACGCCCAAAAACCGCTCCCGCAGCGCGCTCACCGCCTTCTCCTCGGTCACGGGCTCGACGTTGTATTTCTCGAAGATGCGTTCGTGCATCCTTTTCTTGAGCTTAAATTCCTCCTCCGACTCGCCGCTAACGACAATGATGTAGTATATGCGCTGCGCCCACCTCGGCTTCTCCTGGGTAATAATAAAGCAGTTTTCCAGCAGGTTGAGCTGGCTGAACTCGCCGATAAGCTCTGGAATCAGCTCCGCGCTGTCGGCGGCGAACATGAGCAGGTCTCTGAAGGCGGACTTGGGGAAAAGCTGGAGCGAGAGCTTGGTGACGATTCCCGTCGTCCCCAGCCAGCCCAGGAAAAGCCCCATAAGGTCGGGCAGGGGGTCGCGGCTGAACCAGTTGGGGCTGATTGAGCCCGAGCCAAGTTTGCAGACCTCGCCCGTGGGCAGGACCACCTCCATGCCGTTGACCATCTGCGAGTTGACGCCGTACCTCGGCGTGAGGTGCCCATGCCCGTGAATCAATATATTGCCCACGATGGTGGCGGTGGGGGGCGATTCCGGGGTGGAGTGCTGGAGGTGGGGGTGGTTTTTCTCTAAATAGGCGCTCAAAGCCGCCTGGGTGACGCCGGCTTCAATTAAGGCAAAGCGGCTGGCTTCGTTGACCTCGATGATTTTATCCATCCGCTTCATGTCGAGGACGATGCCCCCTTTGAGCGGCACGGTCAGCGCGGAGAGGGTTAATCCCCCGCCCATCGGGGTCAGGGCAATCTTCTCGCGGTTAGCTAAAGCTACGATGCGCTGCACCTCTTCTACCGTTTTGGGCACAACGACGCCGTCAACCCTACGCGGTGGCTGGGCGCCGGGGTCGCGGGAATAGAGGTAAAGTTCCTCGGGGCGTTCGGAGACATAGTCCGCGCCGACGATTTCACTAAGCTGCTTTAAGAGCTCGGCTTTCATGGGCAGCTACATTCTAGCACAATAAAGGCTATGGGGCACTTATTTCCGGCTATCCGCTGGCTTTCAGCTTTTCAATCCTGACCAGTATATCAGCCACGCTCTCGGATAGCTTGCCTATTTCCTGCCTCAGCCCCTTCAGCGAGGCGGCTTCTATTGGCTTATGTATCTTCTCCCCCAGGATTTCGTTTATGACGTAGCCTGACATGGGGTTCTGCTTGCAGCCGAAGGGCGAGGCTCGGCCCTCGGCGACGGCCCGGGCGAACTGACCGCAGCCGTCGAAGCCGCAAAAGCCGCAGTCCCGCTGGGGCAGGGCCTGGTATATTTCTTTAATCTTCTGCTTGGTTCCGGTATCCATATACCTAATCCCAGATATCCGCCATGGGGCGCTGGAAGGGGTCGATGGCGCTGGGCATCTCCTCGGGCTCCCAGACGGGTTGGGCGGGGTCTTTTTCTCCGGCGGCTTCATCGGCGTTCTCCAGATGCCCCCGATAACTCTTATTGAAACAAAGATAGTAGTGTCGTCCCCGGTAGAGGGGACACTCCTGGCATAGTTTCCCGGAGAAGGGGCATAGCATTCTTTCTTTAGCCATTAACTGTCTCCAATCAGCTCGTTAGTGTTGGCGGTAGGCCTTCTTCCAGGGCTCCTTTTTCATGGCCAGGGAGTCCCTGATAGCCGCCTTCAGCGTGTCCGCCGCCAGCAGGGCGCAGTGCTCGCTTTCCTCGGGCAAACCGCCCAGGGCGTCGAGGACGTCTTTCTGGCTTATCTTCTGCGCCTGGCTGAGCTTTTTGCCCTTGGCCAGCTCGGTTACCATACTGCCCGAGGCGATGCTGGTGCCGCAGCCGTCGGTGAGGAAGCTGATTTTCTGGATGGTATCGCCCTTTAGCTTGAGCCAGAGCTGCATGGTGTCGCCGCAGGAGCCGGTCACCCTGGCGACGCCGTCGGCATCGGCCATATCCCCCAGATTGCGGGGGTTCATGCTGTGCTCGACGACCGCCTCCGAGTAGAGCTCGAGCATCTTGGCTTTGACCAGTTCCTGGAATTTATCCCATGATGACGACATCTTTTCCCTTTCTAGCGGGAGATGACCTCCCACAGCCCCTCTATCTCCCGCGAGACGGCGCCGTCGGAGTATTCCACCACGGGCAGGCCGCGGACGATGGCCTCGGTTACGGCGTTATCGAAGGGGATTTTGGCCGCCAGCTTGATGCCCTGGTCTTTACAGTAGTCTTCAATGCGGCGACTGTTCTCCTCGTTTAAATCGTACTTATTGATAGCGACCATGGCCGGCACGCCGAAGTGGCGGCTGACGCCGAGCACCCTCTCCAGGTCGTGTATCCCGGAGAGCGTGGGCTCAGTCACCATAAGCGCCAGGCTAGCGCCCGAAAGCGAAGAGATAACCGGGCAGCCGATGCCGGGGGGTCCATCGCTGATGATGTAGTCCAAGCCTTTCTCTTCAGCGATGCGCCTGGCTTCTTGTCTGACCTGAGCCACCAGCTTCCCCGAGTTTTCCTGGGCAATGCCGAGCCGGGCGTGAACCAGGGGGCCGTATCTGGTGTCGGAGACGAACCAGTGCCCGGACATATTCTCTGGCATGGTTATGGCTTCTTCAGGGCATATATGCGAGCAGAAGCCGCAGCCCTCGCAGGCTATGGGGTCGACCTTATAGTCCTTAATAGCGTTGAAGCGGCACAGCTCCTGGCAGAGCCCGCACTCCGTGCACTTTTCCTCGTCGATTTGGGCAACCTGGCCGCTCCAGAACTCATTTTCCTGCTTAACCTTTGGTTTGAGCAGCAGATGAAGGTCGGCGGCGTCCACGTCGCAGTCAGCCAGCACCTTGCCCTTGGCCAGCGCCGCCAGCGAGCCGACGATGCTGGTCTTGCCCGTGCCGCCTTTACCGCTTAAGACTACGATTTCTGGCATCCACTATCTCCTTAATCTTCTCGTAAAGCCCGACGAACCTTTCTTTCCATTCGGACATGCCCTCGACCAGCGTTATGCCCTTAGAGTATAAGCGGGCAATCTCGGTCTCCAGGGGTATGGTGAGCAGTACGGGTATATTTTCTTTACGGCAGTAGTCTTCCACACTGTTATCGCCGACACCGGCGCGGTTGAGGACGACTCCGCAGGCTATGCCCAGCTGCCGCACCGTCTCCACGGCCAGGACGAGGTCGCTTAAGCCGAAGGGGGTGGGCTCGGTGACCAGCAGGCAGAAATCGCTGCCCTCGATAGCTGTCACCACCGGACAGGATGTCCCCGGCGGGCTGTCAATGATATTTATACCATCGCTGTCACCGAGTTCTTTTACCTTCCTGATTGCGGGCGGCGCCATGGCCTCACCCACGGTGAGCCTGCCCTGGACGAAATCAATGCCCTCGGCATCCCCCCACTCCACCACGCCCGTTTGCCTGTTTTCCTCGGTGATTGCTTTTTCCGGGCAGAGATAGCTGCAGGCGCCACAGCCGTGGCAAAGCTCGGGGAAGGTGAGTACGTGCTCGCCGAGGACGGCGATGGCGTTATAGGCGCAGACCTCGGCACACTTACCGCAGCGGGTGCACTTGGCTTCGTCTATTTTGGGGACGGGTATGAAAACGGGCTGGCTGCCGCTGATATTCGGTTTGAGAAATACGTGGTCGTTGGGCTCCTCGACATCGCCGTCGAGCAGCCTTACCTTATGACTATCCTTGAGGGCAAGGGCCAGGCTGGTGGCGACCAGCGTCTTACCCGTGCCGCCTTTACCGCTGGCGATAGATATTATCATCTAGGCTCTGGTCATCTTGGCCCCGCACTTGGGGCATTTGATATCGTAGCAGGGGGCGCTCCTCTGGTGCGCTACTTTTGTCCCGCATTTGGGGCAGACGCATTCACCGCTGGGGCCGGCGCCGGGGCGATTGCCCCCCATCCGGCCCCTGCCCCCGCCTCTTCCCGTTCCCGGACCGCTTCCCCAGGGAGGGCCCGTTCCGTCTCCTCTAGGCATAGTTACACCTCCCCTGTGTATTGACTAACTTCAAATTTCTCTCCATAGTTAGTGGTCATTAACAATGTCCTATCGTATCTGATTGTATCTTCACCTCGTCCCCATCCTTTAACTTTGACTCAAGGCCGTGATTTAAAAGCACGTAGTTCTGGCCGTTAACAAACACGTCGTAATCTAGTTTTATATCGCTGGTTATGGGGCAAATCGGCTCAAAATCAACGCCCGCTTGCTTGTAACAAGACCCTACTTCGGCAAGTAATGCTCTCAGCGTGTCACCTTCTACCTCTATTTCGGCAAACCCCTGCTCCCGGGCATCTGGCCATGGCGCAAACAGGCCCGGTAGGGATGAGACGGAGCTTCCCGGAGCCAGCTGCCCATCATAGTTAACCAGAACTCTCAATTGCTCAAAATGTGGGACTATGGCTATCCTCATGCTCATCCCCCCGGATTCTTATCCTTATTTTCCAGTTCCTCAATACGGCGCTGGATTTCGTTTAGCTGCCGGGCCAGGTCCTGCGACTGGGCCTTGAGCCCTTCGATTTCCTGTGCGGGGCTTGAGGGCGCCGAAGCCATAGGCGGGTTCATGCCGAAGCCCATGCCCTGTCCCATACCGCGCCCCATGCCTTTGCCCATACCCCGACCCATGCCTCGTCCCATACCGCCACCCATGCCTCCACCCCCACCGCCACCCATGCCGAAGTGGTCGGGCACGTTGGGCTGGGAGCTGGGCTTGAGCTTGCCGGCGCGGTAGCCTTCGATGGCATCCTTTACCTTCCCCGAAGCGCCGGTTATCATCTCAATGCCGGCCGCGGACAGAACCTGATGGGCGTTGGGGCCGCAATTACCGGTGATAATCGCCTCCACGCCCTTTTGAGCAATCATCTGGGCGGCGGAGATACCGGCACCGCCGCCCGCCATGGCGCTGGCGTTATCAATCGCCTCGAATTCCATCGTTTGTGGGTCGGCGATGATGAAATACTGGCAGCGCCCGAAGCGGGGGTCTACCTCGGCATCGAGGGTGGGACCGTTGGCTGAAATAGCAATCTTCATAGTACCTCCTTATTAGTTCTCCGCTGATAGCTGGGCTATTCTGGCTTCCACTCCCTTAAGCCCCTCCCTCAGCGCTTGTGATTCGTTTTTTAAGAGTTCGAGCTCCTGCTCGCGGGTCACCCCGGGAGCAAACGGCTGAGCTCCGTAGTAAGGTATGCCCCAGCGGGGCGTGTGGAATCCCATCCCGGGGTATGTTGGCCAGGCCGGGCGCAGCGGTATAGCGCAGAAGCCTCTGCCGCCTCCGGTCATTGGCCCTATCCCCATGGGGCCGGTGCCATCAAATCCTGGCATAACGCACCTCCTTTAGCTCATGCCTTATCTGTGTTTTAGTCTTCAGCTTCCAGCTGGCGCATCCTGGCTTCAATCTGCTCCAGCTGCCCCTTTATCAATTCCGCCTGGCTCTTCAGGTAGTCGAGCTCGGCTTCACCGGTCGGGGGTGTAAAAGGGGCGTATCCCGGGGCAGCGAATTGGTCAGCGCCGCTCAGATAATAGCCGCAGCGCGGCAGTCCGCCTCTACCCCTGCCGACATAGGGCCAGGGAGGGGAAGCGCCCCGAAAACCGAAGCCCATACCTCCGCCTCCACCCCATCCCATACCTCTGCCTCTTCCCATTCCGTAATACATATTCTTACCTCCTTACCGCTAGTTAATCATAGTTAGCTTGCGGATTCCTTTAATCTGTTGATAGGTCGCTCCCTGGCTGACGCAGTTTAGCGCCAGCTGGGGGTCGATAACCTTAGTTCCCGATATGGCGTTGATGCCGTGGTCAAAGAGAACCGGGGAGAGGGGGGCGGTATCGCCGATGATGACCACGTAGGCATCAGGGCGGCATAACTTTAGCAGCCTCTCGATGGTGTGGTTGGTGAAAGCCGTCCCGGTGATGCCGATAACATCGGCCCGGGGAATAAGATTCTCCGCCTCATCCTCGGTAAAATCGCCCTCTCGTGGGTTCTTCTCGGTTACCCAGAGCTCGTCCGCCGCCTCCCGCAGGCGGGGGACAAAGGGGAAATGGCCGACAATGGCCACCTTTTTGCCCTTGCCCCTTTCGGCGATGAGCTGGCTGGCGTTAAGCTCCCGGCACTTTGCCTCATCGACCTCAAGCAGCGAGTTGACGGCGGCCATGCCGATAGCGGCTTCGAGTATGTTATCAGAGTAAGCCATTCTGACCAGCTCCAGGGCGTTTTTCTCCAGAAGATGCCCCGGCTCTCCCACCGAGGGTTGTTCCTGCCGCAGGGCATCGCGGGGGAGTGTCGCCGCCAGTCCGCAGTTACGCGTAACTACCGCGGTGTGAAAGAGGCCCATTCGGATGTCCCTTACTTTGGCGTCCGTATTCAATGTTGCCACTAAATCATCGAGGACTTTCATTATTCCTGCTTTCGGCTTTTAACGGTTGCGCCGGCCCCGGCCCATAGGCCAGAGCGCCATGATTTCGGCCGTGCTGCAGGTGGGGCAGCGCTCCGGCGGCTCCTTTATCATTTCTTCGAAGGGGACCTCCCACTCATGGCCGTTGTGGCAGCGGAAGCGGCGCACCGACATCTCGTAGTTGCCGCCCTCAATCCTTATCGCCTTGCCTTTGAGCAGGGCGTCAGCCATCTTCTGCCGCGCCGAGAACAATATTCGGGCGAAGGTGCTGCGCGATACCCTCATCTTTCGGGCGCAGCCGTCCTGTTCCAGACCCTCAATGTCCTTGAGCCGAATCGCCTCGGCTTCCTCGACGGAGAGGCGCACCTCCTCAAGGCCGGACAGGGGCACGCCCGCCGGTTTGAAATAGGTCACCGTGGGGATGAAGTCCACCCTTCGCCACATAGGTTGTCTGCCCATAAGCCTTTATCCTTATCTTTGAAGTCATAAGCCCATTAATTAGCTATGATTACAGTTTATTTTGGTCTTATGCTCATAATTATTCTAGCCTATCGCTTCTGGGTTGTCAACCGACGGGTGTTTTTTGGTATAATTGCCGTCAATAATGATAGTAGTAACCGGCGCCGCCGGACATGCCGGCGCTAATCTGGTGCGTGACCTGATGACTCAGGGCCGCCCCGTGCGCGCCTTGGTACACCTCGACCAACGTGCACTGGAGGGGCTGGATATCGAGGTTACACAGGGCGATATCTGTGACCTCGATTCCCTGCTCAAGGCCTTTAAGGGCGCCGAGGTGGTCTATCACCTGGCGGCTCGCATCTCCATCTCTAAAGACCCGTGGTCTTTGTTGGAGGCGGTCAATGTTGTCGGCACCCGCAATGTAGTCGAAGCCTGCTTAGGCTGCGGCGTGCGCCGCCTCGTCCACTTCAGCTCCATCCATACCATGATCGATACGACGGATATTCCCGTTGACGAATCAAACCCCCTGGTGGAATCCCGGCGCTACCCGCCCTACGACCTTTCCAAGGCGATGGCGGAGGGGGAAGTATATAAGGGCATAGAAAAGGGCCTGGACGCTGTTATCATCAGCCCCACGGCCATTATCGGGCCCCACGACTATAAGCCGTCGCACTTCGGCGAAGCTTTGTTAAGGCTGGCCAACGGCCGGCTGCCCGCATTGGTTAGAGGCGGCTTTGACTGGGTGGACGTGCGCGACGTCGTCCAGTGGGCAGTGCACGCTGAGAGAACAGCGCCCACCGGAGCCAAATACATTCTCGCGGGGCACTGGCTGTCGCTGCGAGAGGTGGCTAAAATGGCGGAAGAGATAACCGGTGTCAAAACCCCTGGTTCTATCTTCCCGATGTGGCTGGCCAGGGTCGGCGCCCCCTTTATCACCGCCTTTGACCTGCTGGCGCGGAGGCGTCCCCTCTATACCAGCGCCTCGCTGCAGGCGCTGCGCGGCTACCGCCAGATAAGTCACCAGAAAGCCACCCGCGAACTCGACTACCAACCGCGCCCCTTCCGGGAAACGCTTATCGATACATTGAAGTGGTTCGAGGCGGCGGGCAAGCTTGCCCGTCCCCTGAAACCGGAAAAGACGGGGGCGCTTTGAATGAACTGAGCTTCTTCAACGGGCTTATCATCGGTTGGTTCGTGCTGGCGGCTGTCGTCTTTATATCGCTCCTCTTCTTCGCCGCCCCCTACGGGCGCTATGTGCGCCGCGGCTGGGGTTTTGCCGTCAACAATAAGCCGGGCTGGGTTATCATGGAGTTAGCGGCACCGCTGGCCTTCGCCGTCTGTTTCTTTATCGGCACAAACGCTATCACCGTGACCACGCTGGTCTTTCTGCTATTATGGGAAGCGCACTATCTGCACCGCGCCTTTATCTACCCCTTCAGCCGGCGCCGCCGGGGCATGCCGCTGGTCATCGTCGGCTTCGGCTTTCTCTTCAATATGGTCAACGGCTACCTCAACGGCCGCTATATCTTCACCTTCTCCGATGGCTACTCCAATCAGTGGCTCAGCGACCCGCGCTTTATCATCGGGGTGGCGCTCTTCATCGCTGGCTTTGTCATCAACCGCCAGGCTGACGACACCCTGCGCAAGCTGGCTAGCTCCGGTTATCAGATTCCCTACAGCGGGCTTTACCGCTGGATATCGTGCCCCAACTACTTCGGCGAAATCCTTATCTGGACGGGTTGGGCGGTGGCCACCTGGTCGCTGCCGGGGCTGGCTTTCGCCGTCTGGACGGCGGCTAATCTCATCCCCCGCGCCCGCTCCCATCACGCCTGGTACCGGCAAAACTTCCCCGATTATCCCCCCCGCCGCGCGCTCCTGCCCGGTTTCTGGTAGCGTCTTTATCCCTGCACTATCGCCTTATTTATGGTAAAATTGCTCTTAAAGGAGTGACGTATGATTTGCCCCGCCTGTCGTGAGGTCATGATAGTCGTCGAGCAGGATAAGATTGAGCTGGACCACTGCACCAAATGCGGCGGGGTCTGGTTCGACGCGGGGGAACTGGAGCTGATGCTGGAGAGGATGGGGCGGGAAAGCGGCGCTCTGACACTTGCTCAAATAATAGATTTACCCGACGCTGAGACCAAGGAGAAAAAGCGGCGCTGCCCCGTCTGCGGGCGTATGATGAGCAAAAGGAATATAGGCAAAAAACCCGAGGTGCTCATCGATGTCTGCGGGTGGGGGGACGGGCTCTGGTTTGACGGCGGGGAGGTGCACCAGATTATCGAACAGTGCGCCCCAAAGCCGGGGGCTAAGAGCTCCGAGGAGCGTGTGCTCAGCTTTTTGGGGGACACCTTTAAGGCCGAAGGCTAGCCGGGCTTTAGTAAGCCCTGGTTTTAAATAGAACTATAAGGAGGTTACGATGTTAGCACTCTGGATTGTCCTCGGTATTGTAGTAATACTCCTCATTTTCTTTATTGCTACCTACAACGGCCTCATCGGGCTGCGCAACCAGATGCGCAACGCCTGGGCGCAGATCGACGTTCAACTCAAGCGGCGCTATGACCTCATCCCCAACCTGATTGAGACAGTAAGAGGCTACATGAAGCACGAGCGCGAGACGATGGAGGCAGTAACCAAGGCGCGAAACCTGGCGCAGAGCATTGCCAGCGGCGATGTCGGCGCCCGTTCCAAGGCGGAGGACGCACTGAGCGGCGCCCTCTCCAAGCTGCTGGCGGTGGTGGAAAACTACCCCGACCTGAAGGCAAACCAGAACTTTCTGGCCCTTCAGGAGGAGTTGACCTCGACGGAAAACAAGATAAGCTTTTCCCGCCAGTACTACAACGATTCCGTCCTGGGGATGAACAACAAGGTCCAGATGTTTCCCTCCAACGTGGTCGCCGCCATGACCAACTTTAAGCTGGGCGAGTTCTTCGAGGTCACCGTGACGGAAGAGAGGGAAGCGCCCAAGGTTAGCTTTACATAAGATAGAGACTTAGATTATGTGGGAACAGATTAGAGCTAATCGATTTCGGTCGGTGGTGCTGACGATGGGCATGGGTCTTCTGCTGCTCCTGATTGGCTATGCCCTGGGGTATTTCTTCTTCGAAAACGCCATCATCGGGCTCATTATCGCCCTTATTGTCTGGGGCATACTGGCCCTGATTGCCTTTTACCAGGGCGATAGCCTCCTGCTTGGTTTGTCGGGCGCCCGCAAGATAAAGCGCGACGACAACCCCCGCCTCTATAACATCGTCGAGGAGATGAAAATCGCTTCGGGCCTGGAGAAGATGCCCGATATCTATATCATCGACGACCCGGCCTTAAACGCCTTCGCCACCGGGCGCGACCCCAGCAAGGCGTCGGTGGCCGTCACCTCGGGTCTTTTGGCCAAGCTCAACCGCGACGAGCTGCAGGGTGTCATCGGCCACGAGATAGCCCACATCAAGAACCGCGACGTGCTGCTCATGGCGATGTGCGCTGTTATGCTGGGCACCATCGTTCTTCTGGCCTGGTACGCCACGCGGGTGCTCTTCTTCAGCGGTATGCGCGGTGGCCGGCGGAGCTCGGGGGGAGGCGGAGGGGGGCTCATAATACTGGCCGTGGGTATTTTCCTGTTGATACTGGCGCCCATCCTGGCCCAGATTATCTACTTCACCGTCTCCCGAAAGCGGGAATACCTGGCCGACGCCTCCTCCGCCCTCTATACCCGCTACCCCGAGGGTTTGGCTTCGGCGCTGGGGAAGATTGCCGCTTCGCCCGTACAGCTTAAATCGGCCAACCAGGCGACGGCGCCGATGTACACCATTAACCCCTTCCGCGAGAAGGGAAGAGCCGCCAGTAATCTGACCAGCACCCACCCCCCCATCCAGGAGAGGATACGCATCCTGCGGGCTATGGCGGGGGCTTCGCTGGCCGACTACGACAAGGCCTACCGGGAGGCGAAGGGGGCAAAGGCGGGTATCGCCCCGGCTTCGGCGCTGGCGCTGGACAAAATGGCGGGGGCTACCACTCTGCGGGAACCGTCACCCGAGGCCAAGGCCGAGGAGAAAGCGCCGCAGAAGGTCGAACGCGCTCGCCAGACCTCGGACATGATGTGGCGCTTCAGTAAATACCGTGCCGTTAACTGCCCCTGCGGCACCAGGGTGAGGGTCTCCCCTGAATTTAAGGGGGATAGCGTACAGTGCCCCCACTGCGGGCGGAAACTGTTGCTCTAGGGCGCTGGCTGGCTCTGACTACTTTAGCTTGAAGACCAGCCCTTCGGTAGCGTCAACCTTGATTTTGTCGCCTTCGTTGATAACCAGGGTGCCGTTGCCCGTGTTCGATACCAGCGGTATGTCATACTCCCGGCAGTGGATGCAGGCGTGGCTCAGGGAGCCGCCGCCGTTGGTGACAATGCCCTTGGCCAGCGGCAGTATCGGCGTCCACCCCGAAGACATCCCCGGCACGACTAGGATATCGCCCGGCTTGGTGGAAAAGACGTCCTCGTTGTTTACTACCAGGTGGGCCCTACCCTCTACGGTGCCGGCGGGGCTGCCGCAGAGGCCGAACAGGGCAGCGCCCGTCTCCGGCCTGGGGATAGGGGCGTCGCCGGCAACAACCTTAGCCACTATGGCGTCGTGGGCCGAGAGTATATGCTTGTTTATGTCCTCCGGCTTTAACGGCCCGGCGGTAATAATATGCGGACGCGACTTGAATTCCTTGCGGGCTGTCCAGGTGCTCTTTCGGTCGGCGACAATATCCTTGACTTCATACGAGTCGGGATAGGCAATAAACAGCTCCAGCTCGTCGGGGATGAAGAGGAACATATCGTCGGGGTCTTCAATCGTGCCAAACTTTACCAGTCTCTCGCCAATTTTCCTGACCAGGTAGCGGAAGGTAGTATGGCAGCCCTGCTCCCAGGCGACGTCATGGCTTTCGCTGAAAGCACTTGACCTCTGGCTCACGTTTAGGGTGGCCAGGAACCAGTCCATGTCCTTGTAGCCAGCCGATTTGACCTTGTCGATGAGTTCCCTGGTCAGCTTTTCTCGTTCCTTGACCAGACCAGGCCGGATGGTATCGAGCGGGAAGGGCGCCTTGGCGTCCTTCGACATCTGCAGGTACTGCTGGATGTGGGCGATAGCCGGGGCGGGGTCTTCCCACCACGAGGGCACGATGAACTCCATCATCCGCGGCGAGCGCCAGCCGTAGCCCTTGACAATCAGGAAGTCGTGGAGGTCTTTCTCCAGCCACTGTTTACCTGCCGGTATCTTCTTCAGGGCGGGGACGACCTTGTCGGCCGGGTTCTGGGTGAAGACGTCGTCAATCTTGAGCTCAATGGCGCGGCTGCGCAGTTCCCAGAGCGCCTTGTCCTGGACGAAGAGGTCGTTATCGTAGCCGCGTATTATCTTGTGCCAGGCGGGGGAAAACTCCGTTATTCCGGCGTACTCGGCGGCAATCTCGCTGCAGTTCCAGTAGGCTTCATAAACGGGGTATATCAGGTAGAAGTGGGTCTCCCACTCCCGGTAGAGCAGCTGTACCCCTTCCCGGAAGAGCTTGTAGAGCTCGTATTGGTTCGCCTTTTCGTAGTCAAAGGTTCTGAACTTGTTACACAGCCCTATCAGCTCGTTCTCCAAATCGGTATAGATCTTGTCTCCCTTGGGGGCGTAGCTCTCCATGATGAACTTTCTGAAGCCCTTTTCCCTTTCCTTAATCTCGGCCTCGTCGCTAATCCTGAGGGAGCTGGCCAGGGCACAGCCGTCTATATCGCGAGTCTCGCTGCCCCTGATGGTGGGTATACAGGTTTCATTAATACCGTAGCAGAGACCGTGGGCTAAGGGGTAACACCACATCCAGTTAAACAGCGGGGTCCAGGCCGGGTAGCTGTGGCCAAGGTTCACGAACCAGAGCGGGTATTTCTTGAGGTCCCGCTTCGGCCAGAATTCTCTAGTATGTAGGTTCCACGTCCAGGGCATATCCTTGTCCTCCTTAAGGCTTTATTTTTTAGCGGTATTGCTATTATACCGTATCTTGCCTGTAAGCTAAAGAGTCCGCTTAGTTCACCCGCCGCGCGCCGTTGATGAGCAACGACTGCCCGCTGATAAAGTCGCTGTCGTCGCTGGCGAAGAAGACGATGGCACCGACGGTGTCCTCGGGTTTGCCGAAACGCCCCATGGGCACGGAGCCGGTGTCCAACTTGTCCATGTTGACGTAGCTCCTGGTGGCCGGAGTGTCGATAACACCGGGAGCGACGACATTAACGCAGATGTTATACTGCCCCAGCTCGCCGGCCAGGACGCGGGTGATGCCGATAACGGCGCTCTTGGCCGCCGTATAGTGAATCAGCCCCTTGGTGGGGGCAAAACAGGCCTCGGAGGCGACATTGATAATCTTGCCCTTATTCTGTTTTTTCATCTGGGGGAATACCGCCCGGCTGCAGAGCCAGGTGCCCTTGGCGCTGACGTCGAGCATCTTGTCCCACTCCGCCAGCGGAATCTCGTTAAAGGACTGGCGCGACATGCCGTGGTAAAATCCGGCGTTGTTGACCAGAACATCAATTCGACCAAATTTATTGACCGCAGCCTCGGCCATTTTCTTGGTGGCGGCTTCCGAGGTGACGTCGGTATGAAGGGCGATGGCGTCACCGCCCGCCGCCTTGATTTCGGCGACCACCGCCTGCGCTTCCTTGTCGGCGATATCAGCTACCACTACCTTGGCGCCTTCCTTGGCCATCCTCAGGCAGTAGGCTTTGCCCAGCCCGTTGGCGCCGCCGGTTACTATGGCTACCTTGTTGTCTAATATTCCCATTTTAAGCCTCTTTCCAGATATTTATACGGCCAGATAGCCCCCGTCGACGGGGAGGGCAACGCCGGTTATGCCCGAAGCCCTGTCCGAGACCAGGAAGAGGGCAGCCTCGGCCACCTCCTGCTCGGTGATAAAGCGCCCCAGGGGGATGCGCTTTTTGTCCCGCTTTTCCCACTCCTCGGCGCTGATGCCCAGCGCCTTAGCTCTCTCTTCGGAGATTTCGGGCCTCATCCCGGTCTGCACCCGCCCCGGGCAGAGGCAGTTGACCCTGACGTTGTCTTTAGCTAAATCCACGGCCAGCTTGCGGGTGAGCATGACCAGCCCGCTCTTGGCTAATGAATACGTCAGCGAGTAGCCCGATTGCTTTAGCCCCGCCACCGAGCCGGTGAATAAAATGGCGCCCCCGCCCGCCTTGCGTATCATAGGCAAAGCGGCTTTAACGCCGAAGACGGCGGCTTTGAGGTGGGTGGCCATCATCTTATCATAGGTCTCTTGACTTATCGTTTCCACATTATCGGGACCAACGATGCCGGCGTTGTGCCAGAGGATATCCAGTCGCCCGAAAGCATCCACGGCTTCTTTGACCAGTCGCTCGATATCGCCTAACGCCATCACGTCGGCGGCGACGAAGTGCGCTTTTCCGCCCTGCTTCTTTATCAACGCCACCACTTCCCCGCCCCGCTCCTTGTTGCGGCCGCTGACAACGACGCTGGCGCCTTCCCGGGCGAAGGCGATAGCCCCCGCCCGGCCGATGCCCGAGGTCGAGCCGGTGATAATGGCTACCTTACCCTTAAGTAACAACCCTTATTGTCCTTCCCGGTCTTATTTATAGGTGCCGGCCGGCCCGGCGGTGAAGTGGAAGATGGGCCGGTCCACCCTTTTGATGTGCAGCGGGCAGTGCTTCATCCCCTTGGGCACGAAGATTAGGCAGCTCTTGGTCAGGGTGAGCTTCTCGTCCTCCAGCCATAGCTCAACCTCGCCGCAGAGGTCTTCCGGGTCGTCGGGGTTGGTGCCGTAGAAGGTGATGACCTCGTCGAAGTCGTGGGTGTGGGCTTCCACCTCGGGCTTTTCCATGCCCTTCCAGAACCAGACGCACTCACAATAGAAAGCCCCCTTGATAACCTCGTCGTCGAGATAGGCCATGGCGGTTCGGGTGTCGCCGGCGGTTTCCAGGGCTTCGCGGCGGAAGTCGGGGAGCTTCAGGTCGGACTTGGTTTTGGTGATAATGTATTTGCTGTGCTTGTATTCTGCCATTTTTCTCCTCTCCTTAGACTAAAGATAGCACACCTCTAGGCGGGCTCATTCGCCCCCTCTCGGCAATAGAGACCCCCGATTACGGTTGGGGGAGAGAATTTTATCGCTCTGTCGGCTTAGTGCACCCTGCGGCCGCCATCAATTATGATTGTCTGGCCGCTGATGAAGTCGCTGTCATCGCTGGCGAAGAAGACAACAGCCCCGGTCATGTCCTCGGGTTTGCCGACCCGCCCCAGGGGGGTGGTGCTGGTATCGAACTTGGCTACGTTGCCGATAGTCCAGCTGGCCGGGGTATCGGTGTAACCGGGGGCGATGGCGTTGACGCAGATGTTATACTGCCCCAGCTCTCCGGCCAGGACGCGGGTGATGCCGACAACAGCCGCCTTGGAGGTAATATAGTTAATCATTCCCTTGGTCGGGGCGAAGACGGTATCTGAAGAGAGATTGATAATCTTGCCCTTTTTCTGCTCTTTCATGTAGGGGAATACGGCCTTGGCGCAGAGCCAGGCACCCTTAGCCCCCACCGCCAGCGCCTTATCCCAGTCCTCCGGAGAAACCTCGTGGAAAGCCTTTCGGCCCACCCCGTAATAGAAAGCGGCGTTGTTGACCAGAATATCGATTTTGCCGAATTTCTTAGCCGCCTTCTCGGCCATGGCTTTGGTGCTGGCCTCGTCGGTGACGTCGACCTCTACCGTCATGCCGCCCTTAGCTTCTATCTCCTTAGCCGCCTGCTTGGCTTCGTCGGTATCGAGGCGGTGCGCCGCCATCACTACCTTGGCGCCTTCTTTAGCCAGGGCGAAGCAAAAAGCCTTGCCCAGACCCTTGGCGCCGCCGGTGACGATAGCTACCTTTCCGTCTAACCTGCCCATATTTACCTCCTTATTTCTTGATAACTACGCCCACCCCCCCGCCGATTTAGTCACTCACGCTGAGAGCGGGCAAATAGCTATAAATCGCACCTTATGATAGCATAGATAACTCGGTTTTTGCCAGCCTGTCCGGCCCTATTTCTAGGCTTGCTCTTGCTGGCGCTGGCGGAAGTTTTCCACGTAGCGCCGCGCGTATTTATCGTGAGCCATAACCAGGTCGGCGGCGAGGACGGCGGGGCGTATCTTCTTGGCGTCGACGATAACGCAGGTTATGCCCGCGGCGACGCATGCCGCCACGAAGGCGTTATTGAGCAGCTCGCGGTCGGGCAGCCCGAAGGACATGTTGCTCACCGCCAGCGTCATGTTCACCCCCAGTTCCTCCTTGATTAGTTTGATCGTCCCCAGCGCTACTACGCCCGAGTTGGTTTCGGCGCCTACCGCCAGGCTCAAACAATCAATGACGATATCCTCGCGGGGGACGCCCATTTTCTCGGCGCGCGCCACTATCTTCTTGGCCACGGCCAGCCGTTTCTCGGGGGTCTTGGGAATGCCTTCGTCGTCCTGCACCAGCCCGACGACGGCGGCGCCGTGCTTTTTGATGACGGGCAGTATCTTGGTCAGGGAGCTTTCCTCACCGGTGACCGAGTTAATCAGCGGCTTGCCCTTATAGACCTTGATGGCCGCCTCCAGCGCCTCGGCGTTGGCGCTATCAATGCAAAGGGGCAAATCCGAGCTCTCCATCACCGCCTTGACCGCCTGGGGCAGCAGAGCCGGTTCGTCGATGCCGAATATGTTGACGTTGACGTCTAGGATATCGGCGCCGGCCTCGGTCTGGGCCTTGGCTTCCTGGCGCACGATATCCAGGTTGCCCTCTTTTAGGGCTTCGCCCAGCTTCTTCTTACCCGAAGGGTTAATGCGCTCACCGATGAGCACCGTGGGGCGGTCGCCGCCGATGATGACCTCTCTGGTGGCGCTGGTTATCTTCGTTTCCATCACTTTATCTCCTCTCTCTTACCCTCTTTCAAACGGTATCTGCCCAGGTAGCTGGCCTGCATAAAGGTCTGGTTAAAGCCGGGGACACTGGCCAGCTCGACGTAGTTTATTCCAGAGACTATCTTCTGGGCGGCGGCTCGCTTGGCTTTGGAGATTAAGGCCAGCCTGGCACCGGTGCCGGCGGCGTTGCCCACCTGCTGGAAGCGTTCTGGGGGAAGCGAGGGCAGCATACCGATAACCATGGCGTTGGCGACATCAATATAGGTGCCGAAGGCGCCGGCGATTATCACCTTCTTTATTTTATCTTCACCGTAATCGTTGGCTTCCAGTAGCTTCTGGATGCCGGTGCGGATAGCCGCCTTGGCCAACTGTATTTCGCGCACGTCCTGCTGGGTGATAACGATATCTTTTTTGACTTCCTTTTTCTCCTTATTACCGACGAGCAGGAACTCCAGGTGCTTATCGCCGCGGCGCACCCGTTTGTGTTTTGAGTCCATATTGCCCCCCTCCCCCAGCACCCCGGCCAGGTAGAGCTGAGCCACGGTGTCCAGAATGCCCGAGCCGCAGATGCCGATGGCGGGGGCATCGTCGATGGTCTGGTACTCCACCTTGTTATTGACAATGCGTACTCTTTCTATAGCGCCGCTGGCGGCACGCATGCCGTCCTTGATGTGCCAGCCCTCGAAGGCGGGCCCCGAGGCACAGGAGGTGGTCGTTATCCTGTCCTTATCAATCAGCGAGACCTCGGTGTTGGTGCCGATGTCGATGGCTATCGTTATCTCTTTAGCCTCACCGTCAAGCGTCGCCACCAGCACGGCGGTGTGGTCGGCGCCGACGAAGGCGGCGATGTTGGGCAATAAGTGCAGATAGGCCCCCGGGGCGAATTTCAGCCCCAGGCGGCTGGTTTTTATGTCTATGGCCCGGTTTACCG
The DNA here is from genome assembly GCA_964396645.1 of uncultured Dehalococcoidales bacterium. GTDB lineage: Bacteria > Chloroflexota > Dehalococcoidia > Dehalococcoidales > BS750m-G39 > E44-bin88. The sequence continues at coordinate 6,874 of CAYNFV010000003.1, read as the reverse complement.
CGGGGACGAAGGGGGCCAGCGCCAGCTGCTTTACGGGCAGGCCGGCCAGAAGGTGGTGCATGGCGGTATTGCCCACCAGCACCGAGTCAACAATGTCGCCGACCTTAGCCTTGGCTTCAGCGCAGAGGTCGCCAGCCAGCTTGTTTAAGGCTCTTACCACCAGCCTTTGCAGCTGCCCGGCTTTAGCCGCCGACCGCGTGGCGTAGGCGATGCGGCTGATAATATCCTCGCCGTAGCTTATCTGGGGGTTGCTTACCCCCTTAACCGCCAGGGTCTGGCCGCTGTTGAGGTCGACCAGGTAGCCCGATATCTTGGAGGTGCCCAGGTCAACGGCCAACCCCAGCTGGCGGCTGGGCCAGGGACCAAAGGCGATAACCTCCTTTTCTCTTACCGAAGCCCGACACTCCCAGCCCCAGGAACGCAGTTGCGGCGATAGCTGGCTCAGAGCACCAATGTCGATGGTGTCGCAGTGCAACTTGTGCTGGCGGTTGAGGGTTTGGAGCAGGCGGTCGGCGTCGGCCTGCGCATCGGTCAGCGAGGGCGTTTTAAGCTTAAGCTGGTAGGGGGCGACCACGGGCTCTGGTTCAACACCCACCTCCTGCCCCTCGGTCTGCACCCGCTGGCTGGTGGTCAGCGAGGTGGGGGGAATGCCCACCTTACCGTCGCTGGTGGGGTATGTCTGGCAGGCCAGGCGCCAGCCTTCCTTAATCTCCTGGCGGGAATAGGCTTTAAGCTCGCTGGCGGTGGGTGGGGAGAAGGTGCCCTCCACTATCTGCACCTTGCAGGACTGGCAGTTACCCTTGCCGCCGCAGAGGCTGATGATGCCGATGCCCGCGCTCTGGGCGCAGGCGAGAAGAGACTCATCGGCGCGGCAGCGCCCGCTCAGGCCCAGGGGCTCAAACTTTATCTTATAGCTTTCCATCTCCCGACTCTATCGAAATGCGCCTCAGCTTTTCTTATCCTTCTGCGTTCCCTTCCAGTATTTGTCCCTCAGCTCGCGCTTCAGAATCTTGCCGGCGGGGTTCTTGGGCAGGGCATCGACAAACTCAATCGATTTCGGCGTCTTGTAGCCGGCGATGTTCTTCTTGCAGAAGGCGACAATCTCCTCGGCGGTGGCTTGCTGGCCCCTTTTGAGGGCGATGACGGCGTGTACCTTTTCCACCCAGTATTGGTCGGGGATGCCGATGACGGCCGCTTCCATGACGGCGGGGTGGCGGTAGAGGACCTCCTCCACCTCTCTGGGGTAGACGTTTTCGCCGCCGCTGATAATCATGTCCTTCTTGCGGTCGGCGATGTAGATATAGCCCTCCTCGTCATAGTAGCCCATATCGCCGGTGTGGAGCCAGCCGTCAATCAGGGTCGCCTTGGTCTCCTTTGGCTTTTTCCAGTACTCGACCATGGTATGATTGCTGCGCACTGTTATCTCGCCCACCTCGCCGGGTCCCAGGTCTTTGCCCTTTTCGTCGAGGATTCTGACCTGCACCCCGATATCAGGCCGCCCCGCCGAGGACAGCTTCTTCTGCTCCTTGGCCGGCTTGTCCAACACGTTGTGGTCTTCTTTGGAAAGGTGGGAGATGGCGGGGCCGCTCTCGCTCTGCCCGTAGCCCTGGGCGAAAATAGGCCCGAAGACCTTCATGCCCTCTTTTAGCACCTCCTGAGGCATGGGCGAGGCGCCGTACCAGAAGAACTGCAGCGAGCTAATATCGTATTTTTTGAAGTCGGGCAGGTTGAGTATCGCCGCCAGGTGGGTGGGCACGGTGTCCATGTGGGTGGCTTTCTCCCGATGGATAATCTTCAGCGTTTCGGCGGCGTCGAAGAACTTGACGATGACGTTGCAGCCGGCGGTATAAAGCGAGGAGCGGAAGTGGGTGTTGCCGGCAATATGAAACAGGGGCGTTATCTGGATGCGCTTGTGTCCTTCCTGAAGGCTCATGTCGATGGCCAGTATCTTGGAGTCTTCGATGAAGCGGCTCTGGGTATAGAGCGCCCCGCGGGGGACACCGGTGGTGCCGCTGGTGTAGATAATGCAGCAGGGGTCGTCCTCTCTGGGGTCGATATCGGGCTCCTCGCCGGAGTTGGCTTTGATTATATCGTCATAGGTGGTCATACCCGGTGCGGCCGTCTCTAAGGAGATGAAGTTCTTGACCTGGGGCAGGCGCTCTTTCAGGGAATTGGCTACCTCAATCAGCTCCTTGCCGACAAAGATGGTATCGGTCTCTGAGTAGTTGATGAGGTATTCCAGCTCGTCCTTGCCCAGTCGGGGGTTAAAGGGCGAGGCGATAAAGCCCCCCTTCATGGTCAGCCCGTATATCTCGGCGAACTCCAGGCAGCTCCAGGATAGAATACCGAGCACGCCCCCCTTCTTGACCCCCATCTTGCCCAGGCCGTGAATTACCTTGTTGATACGGCTATTGTATTCGGCGAAGGTTATTCTTTTGTCTTCATAGACGAAGGCTTCGTCGTTGGGGTGGAGGAGGGCGTTCCTATAGATTATGTCGGCCCAGGTGCCGACATTGTACCTTGACAGCTCCTTGAGTAGAGGGCTTTTCGGCATAGTGTACCTCCTAAGAATACTAGTTACGACGATGGTATAGTTTGTCCAAGGCTGAAAAGACTAGCAACATACTAACCCCTGGGGCGTTTAACTGTCAATCTCCGACGGGGGCCAAGCCTTGAAATGCGTCATATATTAAAGTATAATCCTGCTCTAGTGTCATTTACCTTGATTCTTTAAGTTCGCCAAATGATTATTCAGAGTGATTTTGACGGCACCCTGACCGAAGAAGACGTCAGCTTTGCCCTGCTTGATGCCTTCGCTGAGGGCGACTGGCGCAAGCTCTACGAGCAATACCGGCAGAGCAAGATGACGGTGGGCGATTTCAACACCAAAGCCTTCGCCATGGTCAAGGCCAGCCGCGAAGAGCTGCTCAAGGTCGCCCTTCAAGAGGTTAAATTGCGCGAGGGGCTGCGCAACCTGGACAACTACTGCCACCAGAGGGGCTTTCGCTTTCTGATAGTCAGCAACGGGCTGGATTTCTACATCAAAGAGATTCTGGAGGATGTGGGGCTGGGCAACATCGAGGTCTATGCCGCCCGGACCAGCTTCAGCCCCGACGGGCTTGAGGTGCACTATATCGGCCCCGAAGGCAACCGTCTGAAGAAGGGCTTTAAGGAGGCTTACACCAAGCTCTTCCTCAATCAGGGCTACCAGGTGGTCTGCATCGGCAACGGCCCCTCCGATTACTCTCCCGCAGCGCTGGCTCAGCACGTCTTCGCCCGTGACGGATTGATGGATATCTGCAAGGAGAAGAAGCTGAACTGTCAGCCCTTCGAAGACCTCAACGACGTTGTCCGCGGCCTGGAGAAGCTTTAACCCGCCTTTTCCCCTCTCTCACCTGGGCAGTGCCTTCTTGCCCACTACCTTGTGCTGGGTGTACCAGCTCTGGACAGCTTCGACCACCTCTTCGGGTCGGTCGCAGACAATGAGCAGGTCGAGGTCTTCTTCGGAGATACAGCCCTTATCCAGCACCGAACTCTTCAGCCAGTCCAGGAACCCTTTCCAGTAGCGGCTGTTGAATACTATCACCGGGAAGGGTTTTATCTTGAGGGTCTGTATCAGGGTTAAGACCTCGGTCAGCTCGTCGAGCGTGCCCAGTCCCCCGGGGATGATAACAAAGGCGGTGGCATACTTGACCAGCATCACCTTGCGGGCGAAGAAGTGGTGGAAGATTATGGACTTGGTGGTGTAGTCGTTGCAGGCCTGTTCCTGGGGCAGGTCGATATTCAGCCCCACCGATTCCACCCCGGCCCGGAGCGCGCCCTTGTTGGCCGCTTCCATCGCCCCCGGCCCCCCGCCGGTTACTACGGAAAAGCCCATCTGCCCCAACTGGTAGGCGATTTCCTCGGTCTGGGCATAGAGCTTGTCGTCTTCTTTGAGGCGGGACGAGCCGTAGAATGTTACCGCCGGCTCGATGCCGGTGAGGGTGTCGAAGCCCTCCACCAGCTCCCCGATGATGCGGAACATCCGCCACGACTCTTCCTTGGCTAGTTCGTTGATTTCATATTCGTTAGACATAATAACCTCCCGCCGGGTCCCTTTCCCGTAAAATACTAATATCTAAGCACGAAATTCTAAAGATTAAATTCTAAATCCGAAATCCTAGACAATTTTAGAATTTAGATATTAGGATTTCGAATTTACCCTTGAGTTTTAGTTAAGATGGAACCAAATATCTTCATAAGCTCTGTAGCTTCACTAATCAACGATTGTCTTCTCTTTTCTACCTCTTCTCCTCTTGCCTCGATAAGCCTTAGCCAATATATGCTCTCTTTGGCCTCCTTGCGGCAAATCTTGATTCTCATGGTGAAGTCTTTTTTGCCCAAGGATTCATTGGCTTCAATATAATTAGCTCCCACTGAACCAGAAGACCTTACAGCCTGCTTGCTTATCTCAATGTTCGCTATTGATTTTGGAAGAGCATTTACAAACGCTATTACCTCTTTAGCAAAGCTGAGAGTTCGCTCTTCCAAATCATACTTCTTTGCGCTTTTAACCACAGTCATCTCAACCCGTTTAGGATTTAGATATTAGAATTTAGGATTTGCTAGTTTATTTCTTCTTGTCGGCCTGCTTTTCCAGCTTTGACTTCTTGGGCTTCTTGACGTTCTTTCTGCCTTTAGTTCCCATTTTTATCCTCCATCCCGGTTATTCAATAACGCTGAACGAGTCTATAACCTCTTGCCCTTCGGGCCAATCCTCGCTTTGAAGGAAGAATATGGTGTAGGTTATAGTCTCGGTTTCCTTGATAAACAACCCGCCTTCTAACGGGACGTCTTCATAAGTAAGGGTAAAGGCTGCCACCCAATCCCATTTCCCCGACGACCGCTCGTTGACAGAGATAGTTAGGTCTACATCCCCTAAGGTGTCAGCGAACTGCTGAAGGTCGGATTCATTTGCCGTCTGAACCATCGTATCTGGCGTCGAGGCAATTGTCGGCTCGCCCAAATAGGCATTAACTTGAATCTGGTTGAAACCGCTTTCGCTGGGCGCTATTCCTATCCTATTAGGGTCGAGTTCCTCCATAATCCAGTCCTCGGGGTAATCGATGCTGTAACTGAATTCCTCACTGACATAGTGCGTGATACCGTTTCCTGACGATTCACCGCAGGCACCCAGCAGAAGAACTCCAATAACTAAAATCATCAGAAATATTCGTTTCATTCCTTCTCCTCTACAGTTTCTGTGATTTTACTCCTTTTTACACTGTCTTCTTACCGCCCAATTTGCTTTCGAACTTACGTATCACCATTAGCACATTATATCTTTGCCACCAGAAGATACCACCCAGAATTAACAATAAGCAAATTAGGATAGCATAATTAATTCCAAGGTGAAATGGAAGTAGTTGAATACCCCAGATTGCTAGAGCTAAAAGGATGGCCACAAATCCGAAAAATATCGTCAATGATGTACCACTCCACTTGGGTTCGTGAGTTGCGCTCGCACTAGCCTTGATACCGATAGTAGCGGTGGCGGTTGCCTTGCAATCTTTACCAGTCTTACCACAATATGGGCATGGTCCTGTGTGGCTCGGGGGCAATTCCCTCTTGCAATGTCGGCACCAGCATTTGACCTCGCTACTCATTTCCCCCACCCTCTATTAAACCCACTTGGTTAAAACCAAGAATATTCTCTCGTAGTTACCTCAATATACCCTTGACGATAACATCCACCGCCTTGTCCTCGTCCAAGCCCCGCGCCATCAAGGTCTCTATCTGTTTTCTATCTATGCTGCCGATAGCCGCCTCGTGGGTTACCTTGGCCTTGTCGTTGGTTACCGAGACGATGGGTATGGCCACTGCCACGGCTTCGGTGCCGTTGACCAGCTCCATGCAGTCAACGTGCCCGCGGGCATAGGGGGCGTTGCCGTAGGTCTCGCCCCTGACCTCGGCCCTGGCTTTGTCGCCCAGTACCAGCCGGCTCTTGGCCAGTCCCCTGGCGCCGGCGCCATTGAGGTGGATTTTCTCCAATATCTTGATGTCGTCGTTGCCCTTGCCGTAGGCTTTTACCGTCAGCTCGGCGATTGCCTTCTCCAGGCAGACGACCTCGAAATCGTAGTCGAGCCTGCCCACCATCCCCTGAATTAAGCTGAAGGTGCTCTGCCAGACGCCGCCCCTGTTAACCTTGACCCTGGCCTTGGGGATGACCTCGATGCCGCCGTCCTCGCCGTGGTAGTGCGTCTCCTTATAGTCGAAGCGGGCGCCCGCGCCAATCTCGATGTCGGCGTCCATCTTGTGGATGACCTTGACCGCGTTGGGGAAGATGCAGTGGGCGATGACGCTGACCTCGCTGTTATCTTGAGCGTCCACCTTCATGATGATTTCCTGTTTACCCTCTTTGGGCAGGAGGCCGAAACAGAGGTGGACGGGGCGGGGGACTTTGGTGCCTTTGGCCACGGTGAAGTTGACCTTGACCCCGCTCTTGGTTTCCTCGGTGTCTATCTTTAGGCCCTTGATGGGGTCGTTGGCCAGCACCCGGTTTTCGTGCACGACCAGCTTGGCGACATCCTTGGTCTGCAATACGCCCTTGTCGCCGCCCGCCTTCTCGTAGGCGTCAATCATCCCCTGGTATTCTTTTTCTACTGAGTAGATAGCCATATTACCTCTAGTAAGTCGGCTCGTTGATGTGGGGGCAGGTCAGGCAGTTGGTCTTGAACCACTGGCTTGTTTCCGCGGGTGGGCCCGTCCTGATTATGGTGCCGGCGCATAATATCGAAACCCGCTGGGCTATTCCGGTCACCCTTTCGCTGTGGGTAATGAGCAGAACCGAAGAGCCCTGCTTGTTCATCTCGATGATGCCGTTGAGCAGCCGGGG
>CAYNFV010000002.1:0-39689 GCA_964396645.1 uncultured Dehalococcoidales bacterium | reverse complement strand
CGGTGAGCGTCATTCGGCTGGATGAGCCCCCACCACCCACCGAGGTCTGGGTGGACGATGAGTTTAACGAGTCCACGCCCGGCTGGGGCTACGACCACTTCGCCAGCATCCAGGACGGCATTGACGCCGTCTCCGGCAGCACGGTGCACGTGGCGGCGGGATATTACACCGAGAATATCGTCTTAATTGACGGGGTGGAGGTGCTGGGGGAGGGGGCTGATGTTACCACCATTGATGGCGACGGCAGTGGCGCGGTGGTAACTGCTGATGATGTAGGTCCAGCGACCGTGCTTAGTGGCTTTACCATCACCAATGGTCACACAACCTGGGGTGGGGGTATGTACAACTATGACTCCTCGCCGACGGTTACCAACTGCATCTTCACTTGCAACTCGGCTGACAGCGGCGGTGGGATGTACAACGAGAGCTCCTCGCCCGTGGTGACCAACTGCGTCTTCTTTGATAACACGGGTGTTGAAGGCGGGGGGATGTTCAACTATGAATCTTCGCCGACGTTGACCAACTGCACCTTCTACGATAACATGGCCGCGGGAAGCAGCGGTGGGATGTACAACTACAACTCCTCGCCGACGTTGACCAACTGCATACTCTGGGGCGACAACCCCCAGGAGATGTATGATGAGGGCACTTCAACGCCGACGGTCACCTACTGCGATGTCCAGTTTGGATATACGGGAACGGGCAATATTGACGCTGACCCGCTGTTTGTCGGTGGTGGCGACTTCCACCTGCAAACAGGCTCCCCCTGCATTGACGCCGGCAATAATGAAGCGCCGTCCATACCCAGCACTGACTTCGAGGGCGACCCGCGCGTTCTGGATGGCGACGGCGACCTGGTGGAGGTGGTGGATATGGGTGTTGATGAGCATGGGGCATCAGATAACAATCCGCCCAACGCCCCCGATTCACCATTATGTGAGGGGGAGACCAATCCCAGCGATGTCACCGACCTCACCCCTGAGTTTAGCTGGACTTTCTCCGACCCCGACGGCAGCGACACGCAGGGAGCCTACCAGATTCTGGTGGCTTCCAGCTCGGAGAACCTGACCGCCGACAACGGGGATATGTGGGACAGCGGCAAGGTGAGCGGCAGCGACAGCGAGGTCTCCTACGACGGCGCTGACCTTAGCGAGAGCCAGACATATTACTGGAAGGTGAAGACCTGGGATAACTATAATGCCGAGGGCGACTACTGTGGTGAGCAGCAGTTCACCACCGGCATCTTTCCGCGGGGGCTGCTCAGAGTGGAGACATCACCGGCCGTGCCGGCCACAATATCGGCTAACGGCGTACCCCGAAATACCTGGGGGCTTGATTGGGTAAAAATGCTTCCGGGAGAGTACTTTCTCTCCTTCACCGATACCCCCGGCTATCTTGTCCCGGAGGAAATCGAGGTAACCTATTACCCAGGTGGTGGCCCTACAATTCAGCCATTGAGTGAGCCAATAGAGATCCTCCCTGATACCACTACCGAGGTCATAGTACACTTTGTCCAGCTAGGCAATTTGTGGGTCATGACTGACCCGATGGTATCCACTATTATCTCGCTGGACGGTGCTCCACCCTCCAACAACTGGGGGTTCTGGGTGGATTTGCTCCCCGGGGACTATAGCCTCTCCATCAGTGATGCCGTCGGCTATAAGACGCCGATAGAGGTTGAGGTAACCTATCCCGGGGAGGACCCGGTTATTCAAGCCATAACCGACCCGATAACGGTCGAGCCCGGAGGCACTACCGCGGTGGTAATCCACTTCATACTGCTGGGGAACCTGAAGGTAGAAACGTCCCCAAATCTTCAGGCGACAATATTCGTCAATGGCGAGCCGATGAACGATTGGGGGTTCTGGGTGGACCTGGAGGAGGGGGAGTACACCGTATCCTTCGAGGATATGGATGGATACCTGACACCGCCTCCAACCGTGGTCACCATTACCGCCGGGGAAACGACAAATGTTACCGGAGATTACAACAATGGGCAAACCATAGTAAGTTAAGGGAATAGGCTAGCTTAATTCGGTAGCGTGAAATTGAGAATCGGGATTTTACAAGAGACCTACCTGCCCTTTATCGGTGGCAGTTCCTACCGGTATCACCAGGTATTTAAGCGGCTGGCTAAGGCGGGTCATGAAATTGATGTCTATACCGCCCGGCTCTCCCCGACTTTCAAGAGCGAAGAGGAGATAGACGGCCTGCATGTCTATCGAATCGCCACGCCCAAGGGGTTATTGAAGGACGGGGGAGAATTCCGGGTAGTTTCCGATACTTTGAGGTTAACCATCGGTTCCTCTCTGAAAATAGCCAGGAACGGGCGCTACGATATCTACGAGGTGAACCATTCCCCCCTTTTCCCCGCCTTTGCCGCCCAATTGCTCTCCAAGATTAAACGAGTGCCGGTTTCCATCACCTTCCACGAGGTCTGGAAGGAGCTCTGGTTTGACTATGTTAAGAGTAAGCTCACCTGTCGTGCCGGTATCTTTCTGGAGCGATTGACCACCAGGGTGGGCAATCACATTATCGCCGTGAGCGAGACCACCAAGCAGCGGCTCATAGACTGCTACCACGTTCGCCCCGAAAAAATCAGCGTCATCAGTAATGGTGTTGAGCTCGGCCTCTATAGAAGGGCATCTCGCCCTAAAATCCCTTATAAGATTGTCTATCTGGGCAGGTTGAACGAGCATAAGAAGGTCAATCTTCTTATCGATGCCTTCAAGAAGGTAAAGCAATCTATTCCCGAGGCGACGCTGCAAATCGCCGGGGAGGGGCCCCAGAGGTCCAGGCTGGAAAAATTAAGCCGGGGTGTCCCGGGTATCACTTTTTGCGGGACGGTATCGGAAGAAGAGAAGGCGAGGATTCTCAGCTCTGCCTGGCTTTATGTGCTGCCGAGCATCCGCGAAGGGCAGGGCATAACCCTGCTTGAGGCGATGGCCAGCCAGACGCCTACCGTGGCTTCGTTTGTCGATGGCTCGGGTGTCATCAGCGTTATCGAGGACGCCAAGAACGGGCTGCTGGTAAGGCCGGAGGCGGGACAGCTGGCCGAGGCTATTCTGAGATACAATCACTCCCCTGAGCTTTACGCAAGGGTTCAGCGAGAGGGACTGAAGTTCGTCGAACCCCTGGATTGGGACAATATCGCCCTGCAGCACGAGAATCTCTACAGGAGCATGCTCACTGAAAAAGCCACTCGTCTATAGCATTCTGGCTGCCATCTGCCTGGCCAACTTCCTCTGGATAATGCGCCTAAACAGCCTCTATTGCCTGCCGCCCGGCTCTGACCCCTTTCACTGGTTGATGCATGCCAAAGCCCTGGTTTCTGGCGTGGGCTACCCGATGTGGGATGAGGGGTTATGGCAATACCCACCGCTGTCGCTGGTGTCCCTGGGGCTGTTCGCCAAGCTATTCGGCGACCTGCTCGGGCTAAAACTATTCGGCGCGCTGGTACTGGCTATCCTGCCCGCCTCTTTATTTGTCCTGGTGAGAAAGATGTTCGGCACTTCCGTAGGCCTGGTGGCGGCGGCATTTATGGCCCTCACCCCTATATTCTACGAGATGTGGGGGTACGGTATGTACCCCAATCTTTTTGGGTTCTCCATTCTATTCCTTACCCTCTTTACCGTTATCAAGTTTATGGAGTTGAGAAACCGAAAGTGGGGCATTATCGCTATTTCGATGAGCATCGTCCTCATGTTTTCGCATCACCTGACCAGCATAATTTTTCTGGCTACCATGCTCTTATGGACGGTGCTTTGCCTGGCCACGAAGCAGCGCGCTAAGGAGCTGGCGTTGGTCAGTTTAGCCGCTTTGGTAACCTTTGGTTTGTACCGGACCATCGTCTCTCCGCAATTCGTCGTATTTAACCCCAGCGCGCTTTTTGTGCTGGCTATGGACTACGACAGGTTTCTCTGGGTTTTTAAAGACATATCGATTGCCATCGCCCTCAGTCTCTGTGCCGCTTATGCTTGTTACCGAATCTACAAAAAAAATCCCACTTACTCGTTTATGCTCGTTTCGCTAATCGTATCCTCCGCTGTCCTCACCTATGGTTTGCCCTTAATCAGGATAGTACTTGACCAGGCGAGGTTCTTAATCTTTAGCCTGCCCGCCTTCATTATCGGGGTGGCTTACCTGGTTCATGAGATTAAGCCCTCGGCCCGACTCAAATCGCTGGCTATCATTATCGTGGTGGTGGCGCTCTTAAGCGTCAGCGGCTATATCGGGGTTAGGACCAGCTGGGAGATGAACCGCTTAACCCGCTGCTCAGGTGCGGAGATTAGCACGGTAGAGTGTGACCGTGACATCTGTGAAATGATAGATTGGGTCGAGGCTAATACCGATGAAGATGATGTCTTTGTCGCCGAGCACTATCTATCCAAGCCTATTATCGGGCTGGGGGAACGGCGCGCCCTCGAATCCTTTCACCCCGCCTACCTGTTCATGGAGGGCGAAATCGAGCGCTCCATAGCTGCCGACAGCCTGCTCAACGCTAACTATGAGATTAACCACCCCTCCTTTAGAATCAGGGACCAGTACCCGTTACAGAACCATAACCCGATTATCGGACTCTGGGAGCGCGGTTATTACCATGATATAATCTACTTCTCGGACGAGTTCCTCCAGGTAAGATCAATAAAGGGTGGCCGGTTCTACCTGGAGTCAGCCCGCCCTGAGCTGTCAGAATGCAAATCGCCCCTGTCGGTTGACTATCTCACTCAAAACGTAATAGTCAGCCGGACTGTCGAAATCGAGGAAGGGGGCGTTCGTATCATCTTCTCTGCCCAGCCGCGGGAGCAGGATGTAACTCTGGTTAGTATGACGATATACGGCTGGCGTCCCGAGCATAATAATAACCTTAGGGAAATCGTCTTCAGTGAATCCGAGCTTATCCTGGTTGACGATGACGTCAATGCCCGAATCATTCCCCGGAATTATGCCCAGCTGGACTATTACCTGGCCGACCCGCTCTACGGGCAAGCCGGCTTCAAGGCCACATTTGAGCCCCAAAATAACTACATAGTAGCCGAGTTCTTCATCCCCTACCGCTATCATGCCGAGGGGGCGCCCCAGATTTTCGAGGCGGAGGGGTTGATTGAGGAATACGGCGTCGCTTATTTCGCCGTGCTCAACGGGGTGGAAAGGCAGACTTGGTTTTTGGAGAATAATGGGTATACTATAGTATATACAAACTCGTCGATTACCATCTACAATGCCAGATGAGGGTAGCGAGGAGGTGACATGTTACCACAGATGCAGCCATATTACGAGATACTCCCACCTTTCTGGACGGCGAAGACTATAGGCTTTATTGCCCTGGGTACCGCGGCTATCTGCGTCATAGGTTACCTGATTTACCTCAACCGTTACAGGATCGCCGACTTTTTCCGGCGCTGATAGGAAGGTTTTATTGGGGAGACGAAATGTTTGAGGTTGTGATTAACGCCTCGTTTGCCGTGCTGGCGGCGGTGGGAACAGTCAGCCTGGGGCTGGCTTTTAGAGAGCGGGGGGCTATGGAGCTGTCGCTGTCCTACATCTGGTCGCTGGTGACCAATAAATGGTTCCTAATAGCCCTGGTGCTCGGCTTCAGCTCGATATTTTTGCGCTACGCAATTTTGAAATTTCAGGGACTGGCCCAGTCCTCCTACTACCTGCAGACGTCCTTGATTGCCGTTTACATTCTGGCCTATTTCGTTCTGGGAGAGCAGTTTACACTTAAAATGGCTATCGGCGCTGTCCTCATCCTGGCCGGGGTTACCCTTATAGGCATAGGCTAATGACAGATTGGAATTCATCTTGGGAAAAGAGAACTAACACGGTATGCCGGGAAGGGGAGTTTTGTACGACGTTGTAGTTATCGGCGCCGGACCCTGCGGGAGCTATATCGCCCGGAGTTTAAGCCGCCTTGGCCATAGCGTCGTGGTTGTGGAGAAGAATGTTCGGCCCGATGATAATGTCTGCTGTACCGGCATCGTCAGTCAGGAATGCCTGAGCGACTTTGACCTTGATGAGAGCCTCGTCCTGCGACAGGTCAGCTCGGCTAGCTTTCGCTCATCTTCAGGGAGATGCCTGAGGCTATATCGGGAAGCCCCCGTGGCGGCTGTTATCGACCGTCCCCGCCTTAATATGAGCCTGGCCCAACAGGCCGAGGCAGCCGGCGCCCACTATCTTTTCGGGGCTATGGCCACCGACATCATGCCCAACTCTGATGCCGTTGAGGTGAGAGTGAATGGTCAGCGTCAGGGAAGAGTCCTTAAAGCCGAAGCCGCCATTATCGCCACGGGCTTTGGTTCAAGGTTGCCGGCAAGTCTGGGCCTGGGCGAGATAAGGCAATTCACCCTTGGTGCTCAGGCGGAGGTGGCTATAAACGGGGTTGATGAGGTGGAGATTTATCTTGACCATAAGCTGGCCCCGGGCGCTTTCGCTTGGCTGGTGCCGACTAAAGACGGCAAGGGTCTGGCCGGTTTGCTCACCCGGCATCAGGCTGGTTTTCGTCTTAAAGATTTACTCTATAGCCTGTCTCGTCAGGGCAAAATAGCTTCCCGCCGGGCCCCGCTTAGCTACGGGCTTATCCCCTTGAAGCCGTTGACTAAAACCTGCACCAACCGGGTTCTGGTAGTCGGTGAGGCGGCTGGCCAGGTGAAGCCCACCAGCGGCGGCGGTATCTATTACGGGCTGCTCTGTGCTGACATCGCCAGTGAGGTGCTGCATCAGGCGTTTGGGGCGGGTGATTTCTCGGCCGCTGCCCTTGCCGCCTATCAAAAGCGATGGCGGGCCAGCTTGAACCGAGAGCTGAAGGTTGGCTATTGGGCACGGAGCTTGTTTGCTAGCTTAAGCGACCGCCATATAGACTGGCTGTTCCGCATTGCTGATAAGAGGGGAATAGCGGAGCTTGTGGCCACGACCCAGACTCTCGCCTTCGACTGGCACAGCCGGCTCCTGTTTCAGATGGCACGGCAGCTGCTCCCCTTTCCTAAGGCTCTAGAGCCGGCGTGGGGCTTGGGTCTTCGTTGAGGAAGCAAAAAACATAGGAGGTTAAGTGGCCCGCTCTGCCACCATAGCCAGGCTGATATCTACCGTAATGCATCCCTTGGTACTACCGGTGGTGGTGCTGTTATTGATAGCTTATACCGAGTCAAGCGGACTGCGGGCGTTTTGGGGCCGGGCGCTAATCATCCTTTTCTTCCTCGTTGCCCTGCCGCTCGCCTATGTTTACCTTAAGAGCCCCAGAGCCTCCGGCGTCAAACGGCTGCAGAACCCCGTGGTCTTCTTCAGAGAGCACCCGGGGGCGATTTGCTTTTTAGGTATTTTTTGTGCCTTGCCCTGCATCCTGCTGCTGGCATTTCTTGATGCCCCGTCGCCTCTGGTGGCTACCTTGGTTGCTCTCTTAGCCACCAGTCTGGCGCTGGCTCTGGTGAACATGTTCCATAGGGCCAGCTATCACCTGGCGGCGGTTACCATCCTTACCATGGCGGCCGTGCTTATCTGGGGGTGGGCCTTTTTGCCGGTAATGGCGGCCATTCTCCTTGTCGGCTGGGCTTTATACTGGCTGCGGCGGCACAGCCCGGCTCAACTGGCCATCGGCTTCGGGCTGGCGCTGATTGTCAGTACGGTGAGCTTCTACTTCTTTGGCCTGCTCAGCTGACAAAATAATAAGCCCCCAAAAGCCGTAAGACCTCTGGGGGCCCCGAATAGATTCAATCTTTCCTTTATTCTTTTTCACCCTTTCTGGCTATGGTTCTGGCCTCCTCGGGGATGGGAGGGGGCACTGGCTCGGCTATAAGCTTTTGTACCGCGCCGAAGCGAGGGGGGCAACTCTGAAAGCAGAGGCCACAGGCTATGCACTTCTCCTGGTCGATAACATGTATCTGATTCTTGCCGCCGGTTATCGCTTCTTCCGGGCACTTCCGTAGGCAAATCATACAGCCCTGACACTTCTCCGGGTCAATATAGTATGAGACCAGCTTCTTAAGGGCGTATTTTTCGGCGGCTTCGAGGTCTTTTTTTAACTCCTCCGGGTCTTTACCTTCACCTACCCCCAGAGGTCCCAGCTCCTTTAGTTTCTTGGTGAATTCGGTAACCAGTTCGGCGAAACGGATTCCCTCCGAAGCCGAAACCCATTCAATGCGCAACCTGTCCGGGCTCAAGCCCATCTGCTCCAATACCTTTTTACTCCGCTTGGTTATCTCCAGGGCGTCGTAATTACCTTCCGAGGCGTAATGGCATTCACCCAGCCAGCAACCGCCGATAAAGACCCCGTCAATTCCGTTGGCGAAGGCGCGGAAAATGAATTTCGGGTCGATTCTGCCGGAGCACATCATCCTTATTACCCTCATGTTAGGGGGGTATTGATACCGGGAAACACCAGCCAAGTCCGCCCCGGCGTAGCAACACCAGTTACACAGGAAGCCTAGAATCTTCGGTTCGAAATCGTAGTTTGAAGCCATTTTTAAAGCTCGCTCCTAAAGAGTCGCCTTCTTCAGTGCACCTCGACAAGGGCGGGAAAGGCGGCATCGACCTCGGTAAGGATCTGCTCGTCGGTAAAGTGTTTCGACGAAATAGCCTCGGTGGGACACTTGGTAGCACAGAGGCCGCAACCTTTACAGAGGACGGGGATAACCTTAGCCTTTTTGCCCTCTGGGGTATCGTTCATCTCGATAGCACCGTATTTGCAAGCTGCCTGACACTGACCGCAGCCGACGCACTGGCTCTCATTCACCTCGCAGATAGCCCCGGAGGCGGTTACCGAATCCTTGGAGAGAACGGTGGCTGCTCGGCCAGCGGCTCCGTAGGCCTGGGCAATCGATTCCGTTATATGCTTGGGATAGTGAGCTATGCCGCAGAGAAAAACGCCGTCGGCGGCAAAGTCAACCGGCCGCAGTTTGACGTGGGCTTCCTGGAAGAAACCGTCCGGGCTCAAAGACACCTTGAACTGCTTGGCTATTTCATTATTGGTCTCCGGGGGAATAACGGCGGCGGCCAGAGCCAGGGCGTCGGCGTCTAGGGCTATCTTCTTGCCCAGAATGGGGTCGGTCACGGTGACCCTCAGTATACTCTTGCCGCCCTCTTCGACGGCTTCCACCTGGGGCTTATCCTCCGGCTCGTAGCGGATGAACTTCACCTCTTTGTTTGCCGCCTCCCGGTAGTAGTCCTCGGCAAAGCCGTAGCTCCTGATGTCCCGATAGAGAATGTAGATATCCATATCGGGCTTTTTCTCTTTCAATTTCAGGGCACAGGTTATGGCGTTGTTGCAGCACACCCGGCTGCAGTAGTTTCGGTCTTCATTTCGGCAGCCGACGCACTGAATCATCACCAGGCTCTGGGCGTCGGTCACGCTGGCTTCGCCTTTGGCGATTTTCTCCTCCAGATCGAGCAGGGTAAATACCCGCTCATCTTGGCCGTAAAGGTATTCGGTGGGCTTATACTCTTCGGCACCGGTGGCAATGATGGTTATGCCGTGTTTTATCTCCCTGACCCTTTCTCCCGACTTCACCTTGGTGACGAAGTTGCCCACATAACCGCTGGCCTCGGTAATGGTGGCGTCGGTCATTACATGAACTAGGGGATGCCGGTAGACCTTGCCTATAATGTCACTCAGATAGGCCTGAACATCCATCCCTTCCAGGGTGTAATGGATTCTACGGGCAATGCCCCCCAATTCTTTATCCTTTTCCACCAGGTAGACCTCAAAGCCCTGCTCAGCCAGGCTCAGGGAGCTGATCATGCCGGCTATACCACCCCCCACTATCAGCCCCCTCTTGTCCACGGGCAGCTCGAATTCCTTTAAAGGCTGCAGCAGGAGAGCTCGGGCCACCGACATGCGGACGATATCCTTGGCCTTTCTGGTGGCGGCTTCCTTTTCCCGGGAATGGACCCAGGAGCAGTGCTCCCTGATGTTGGCGAACTCAAAGTAGTAGGGGTTGATGCCTCCCTCGCGCAGCGTATCCCGGAATAATGGCTCGTGCGTCCGGGGGGTACAGGCGGCGACAACGACGCGATTGAGCCCCTTTTCTTTGATGGCCTCGGTTATCTTCTCGGCGGCATCGGTAGAACAGGTAAAGAGGTCTTCCTGAGCGTGGACGACATTAGGTAGGGTCAAAGCATACTCAACCACTGAAGGAACGTCCACCACCCGGCCGATGTTGGCTCCGCAGTGGCAGACAAAGACCCCCACCCTAGGCTCCTCAGCCGAGACGTCCCTTTCCGGCGGGTATTCCCTCTCTTTGGCCAGCTTCCCCCGCCGGTAGGCTAGCAGTTGACTGCAGAGGGCGTCCGCCCCGCTGGCGGTCATAACCGACTCGGGGATATCTATAGGCCCGCGGAAGGCGCCGCTGACAAAGATTCCCTGGCGTGTGGTCTCGATAGGGTTATTCGGATTGACCTTACAGAATAGGTGTTCATTAAGCTCGATGCCGAACTTTTCCGCCAATTTCTCAACATCATGAGGGGGGTTCAAGCCCACGGATAACACCACCATGTCGAATTCCTCTTCTTTTACCCCGTCATCGGTGGTGGAGTATTTTATGGTTACGTTCTTGTTGGGCAGCTCTTTGCCTATTGATACGTAGCTTCTGATAAAGCGAATGCCGGGAAGCTTCTCCGTCCTCTGATAGAATCGCTCGAAGTCCTTGCCGAACGAGCGAATGTCGTTATGGAATATGGTACATTCTGCCTCGGTGTCATGGTCTTTGGTTAGAATCACCTGCTTCTGGGTATAGGTGCAGCATACGGCCGAGCAATAGCTGTTGCCGCCGGGGATAACCTGCCGCGAGCCGACGCACTGAATCCAGGCTATCTTCTTGGGGTGCTTGCCGTCAGAGGGGCGCCTTATCTCGCCTTCGTAGGGGCCGGTGGAGCATAGTATCCGTTCGAAGTCGAGGCCGCTGACCACATTGGGCATCTTGCCGTAGCCGTAGTCGTTCCTCAGCCTGGCGTCAAACGCCTCATAGCCCGGAGCCATAATTATGGCCCCGACCTCTATTTCCAGCTTCTCGGGCTTTTGATGAAGGTCTATGGCGTCATTCTTACAGACTCCGACGCAGATGTTGCACTTCTCGTCCTTAAGGAAAAGGCAGCTTTCGGGGTCAATATAGGTGACCAGCGGCACCGATTGAGAGAAGTATATATGGCTGCACTTGGTAAGAGACAGGTTTTGATTATATTTATCGGGGACCTTGACCGGGCAGTACTCGGTGCAGGTGGTGCAACCCCGGCATTCGTCTTCAATGATGTATCGGGGCTTCCGGGTCAGGGTTACCCTGAAGTCTCCGGCTTCCCCTTCCACCTTGTCAACATCGGTATAGGTCAGGATCTCTATATTGGGATGCCGGTCACATTCAATAAACTTGGGGGATTCAATGCACAGGGAGCAGTCATTGGTGGGGAAGGTCTTATCGAGCTGGGCCATCTTGCCGCCGATAGCCGGCGAGCTATCGACCAGGTAGACCTTAAAGCCCATCTCGGCCAGGTCGAGTGAGGCTTGAATGCCGCTGATACCGCCACCGACGACCATAACATCGCCGATATTTTCTTCGGGGTTATTAAGCTGTCCTTCAACTGGTTCTTTAGCCACTATTCTCCGTCCTTATCAGCCTTCTTGGGTTCCCCAATCGCCTCCTGGATAATTTCAGTGATATCTTTAACCTCGATGACCTCGCTGTCCTCTAGGGCTAGGCGGCTGTCCTCAAAATTGATGATGCAATAGGGGCAGGAGGTGACCAGCACCTCAGCCCTGACCCCGGTGGCCTGTTCTAATCTGAGGTCGGCGAACCTTTCCCCCTTGGGGGTTTCCATCCAGATTCGGCCCCCACCCCCTCCGCAACAGAGACTGTTTTCCCGCGAATCGGGCATCTCAACCAGCTCTAGGCCGGGCACCTTCTTTAGGACCTCTCGGGGTTCGTCATAGATGCCGTTATGCCGGCCCAGGTAACAGGGGTCATGGTAGGTTATTTTCTTCTTATACTCCTTGCTGAGCTTTAGTCTGCCCTCATTGATAAGCTCTAATAGAAACTGGGAGATATGGACCACCTCAAAGTTGGCCCTAAATTCGGTATACTCGTTGCTGAAGGTGTGGTAGCAGTGAGGCGAAGAGACCAGGATTTTCTTGACGCCATTATCAATAAAGGCTTTGATGTTTTCCTTGGCTAATCGTTTGAATAGCTCCTCATCGCCCGCCTTGCGGATGCTTTCTCCGCAGCAATTCTCCTTGGCACCCAGTATGCCGAAATCCACCCCCGCCTGGTTAAGGATATTGGCCGTGGCCGCAGCCACCTTTTTTAGTCTTGAGTCATAGCTGGGGTAGCAGCCGGGGAAATACAGGATTTCCATCCCCTCGGTGAAGGGTTTTACCGAGAGCTCTTTGGCCCAGTCCCCTCTCTGGTCGCGTGGTTCGCCCAGAGGGTTGCCCTCGGCGCCAAGATTGACACTGGTGGTGTGGATGGGGGGTGGGGAAATCCCGGCCTCCGAGGCAATGCGGCGAAAGGAAACGCTGACGTCTATCGTGCCCACTCCCCGGGGGCAGGCTTGGGGGCAGGCCCCGCAGGTAGTGCAGCGCCAGATATCCTCGCCCTCTATCTCGGGCAGACCGAAGGCAGCCTGTCGGACAATGTGGCGCATACTGAAGTCTCTAACCCGGTTCCAGGGGCAGACGGTATCACACAGCCCGCACTGGTAGCAAAGCTTGAAGGCTTCGCCGCCGGCCTCTTTTATGGCATCTATGGCCTCTTTGAAGGGTGCTACGGTCTCCACTATCTTTTATCCCTTTCTTTTATTCCTTGGTTAATCGGTTAACGGTATCCATTACCGCCTTGGCGCCGTGTTTTTTGATTAACGATTCCAGGCCTATCTCCATCTCATCCGGCCTCTCCTCTTCTTCCCCTTCCTCCTCCCGTTCCTCGTAGGTCAGGGCGTCAGATAGGCACCACTGGACACACAGCGGCTCCTCCAGCGGCGGTTCTTCTTCGCACATATCGCACTTTAGCGGGAGGTCGGAATCGGGGTCTTTGAAAAGGTCTCGGGAAGGACAGGAAGCCCGGCAGAAGGCACACTCGTCGTACTGTTTTCCGTCAATAGTATACAGGTCCCGGCCGTTACATTCGGCTTCAGTATACTCACCAGCCAGTACCGGAATATAGATATCTCTCCGTGGGTCCCAAAGCACCCGAATCCGTGACCTCTCCGGATTAGTGCTGCTGTACTTGGGCTCGGCGTGAAAGGCGGAGCAGATTGCCTCGCAGGCCCGGCAGCCGTTGCACTTATCGACGTCTATCTTGATTAGCTTGACTTTTTTCATTTTTTAGAACCCTTCTTAGCTCTGGGTTTTGGCTGGGTTTTTGCCTTTTTGGCAGCGCTCTTGGCTTTGGCTTTCGGCTGACTCGCCTCTTTCGGGGCGGCGCTAGCCGCTAGCTTGACCTTTTCCTTATAAACCCCTCTCTGCTCAAAGTCCTGGCTGACGTAATCCAGGCCGAGTTCATCTAAAGTCTCTTTGGTAGGAATGCCGTTATTATTCCATCCCCTGTATTTGTAGTACTCGTCAAGCAGTTTAGCTTCAATGTCAGGGAATCTCCTCTTCCAATGGTCCTCGGGAGGACGCTCGTCCTTTCGCCTCATGCCCCTTCTGATATTAATGGCTCTGATTAAAGTCCGGTTCCTCCTGGCTATCTGCCATAGTTTAGCTTCATCGATATCCAGCCCGGTGGCGGCTGAGATTACCCTCGGTAAATTATGTATGTGGTAGGGAGGCTTGATGGGAAATGATGACAGGCCGGCGCATATCCCGGTGGCGTCGTCAATGTAGTGCATCGTCTCCTGCCACTCAACCAGCTCACAGGCGGCTTCAGCCGTCGGGTAATTGGGAAATGAGGTGCCTGGTTCTCCCCAGTTCAGGACAAAGTCCTTAAACTCTTCCTTGGGAATCTGAATCCAGTCCTTGACGAATTCCTCCCTCTCCTCTTTAGTGGGGAAAGGCGCCTGGGGTATCTGCCCCTCAATCTGGGTAATATTGATTTTCTCGCCGGTGGACCACATGAGATAGTAAATAGGGTTCATCGTCCCCAGCTTGATGGGTATCTGCTCGTGTTTCTTGATGGTATTATGGTCGTATTCCTCGGCCCCCTTGCCAATCTTTCGGGCCGCCCAGTAAACACCCTCGGCCAGAACGTCGCCGATACCTTCCCGCCGCACAAGCTTTTCTAGTAAGTAGAAGAACCTCTCCTCGTTATCGGCGGGAAATCCGGGCAGGTCCTTATCGGTCAGGATGCCGGCTTCGTAAAGCTCGACGGCGAAGGCCATAACCTGCGGCGTGGTGTAGCCGTCCACTCCGTACTCCTGAGCCAGACCGGCGATTTTAAAGCCGAAATCCAGGTCTGACATAGCCGCCATGGTATAGGTAAGCTTCGAGTAGCACTTCATCATGTATCTTTCCAGTTTGGGGTGGTGAATTATGCCCCCGCACTTCATGGGACAGTTATAACAGCTTATGAGCCGTTCCACCGCTTTGTCCTGAACCCCTTTCCATTCCTTTTCGATTTCCTCGTTCCAGAAATCCTTTCGCCTTTGGCGGGCATGGCCCCAGGCGAAACTGGCCGTGTGCCACTGCTCATCATGTAGTGACATCTCCTGGGGTGAGCCGAGCCCGGCTAAGATGGGCGGTACCCCCTTGATTGGATTATCGGCTCGGTACTGTATGTATTTCAGCACCTCGCTGCAGAGCTCGAAAAATTCAGCCGGTTTGGCCACGATAACGTCCTTTTTCCCGCGGACGGCTATCGCCTTTAGCCCTTTGTCGCCCATGACGGCGCCGATGCCGCCCCGGCTGGCGCTGGACCGCCCCTGCTCGATGGAGGCATAAAAGACCCTGTTTTCACCAGCCAGGCCAATCGTTGCCACCTGGGCTTTGGGCTCATTCAACTCCTGTTTAATAAGCTCTTCGGTTTCCAGGCAGCCCTTACCCTGCAGGTGAGAGGCATCGCGTATTTCCACTTTGTCATTGTTTATCCACAGGTAGACCAGATT
Organism: uncultured Dehalococcoidales bacterium; assembly: GCA_964396645.1. GTDB lineage: Bacteria > Chloroflexota > Dehalococcoidia > Dehalococcoidales > BS750m-G39 > E44-bin88. Next base: position 24,668 of record CAYNFV010000002.1, on the reverse strand, counting down.
GGGGGACTTGCCGCGAACGATTACTTTGTCATAACCGGCAAATTTCAGCTCCGGTGCCCAAAAGCCGCCCATTATGGAATAGGCCATTAACAGCGTCTGTGGGGAAAAGGTGGAAACAATGGTGCGGTTGGCGCCAGGAGCCGGTGTGCCGGCTAGAAGACCGGCGCTGAATATTAACAGATTATCCGGGGAAAAGGGGTCAACCTCAGGGGGGACCCTATCCCATAGTATCCTGGCGTTAGTCCCCAGCCCACCCAGGTGAAGCTCGGTTAATCTTGAGTCGGTTCCTTCCTTCTCAATGCTTCCCCGGGACAGGTCAATTTCTAGATTAACCCCTGTTTCTGCATACCTCATTTTTACTCCCCCAGCTTAGTTAGCCTTTAAATAACGCTTCCCATAACAATAGTGAACTCTAGTTTACTTTCGTCAGCGCCTTGGCGCCCTTCTCTTTAAGCCTCCTGGCGCTTCGGTAGTTCTCGGAAACCGAGTCGAAGTATTCATTGGCTTTCTCGGTGAGTAAGCCGTGATATTCATTAAATAGAGCCGCCGCCTGGGGCCGTAACCAGTTCTCGGGGAGGAGCTCCAGCGGCAGGTCGGGGTCAAAGAAGGGCAGCTTGCGGTATTCATGGATAAGGTTGAAACGGGCGACAAAACACTCGCTGGGTTCAATGGTTTCCCCGGCCTCTAACCGTTTCCGGTGCCCTTCCAGCTTGGGGCGATAGGCAGTCAGGAAATCGGCGTACTCCTGGTGTATCTTGCCCAGGTCCCAGCAGCGGGAGACAATCTTCTTTGGTTCAGTGTTGCCCTGGTGCTGGGCGCGGAAGACGTTAACATATTGCTCAATATCGAGTTTCCGCAACAGCTTCTTCACCTCTTGAGTCAGGTCGTGGGGTGAAATCCAGGTGGCCTCGCCCAGCGGCCCGTAGCCCAGCCAGCCCAGCTCAAGGCGCAATCTGTCCCTGGCCTGGCGCAGTGGTTCCGGTATGGAGTAGGTGACAATGTTCCAGTTGCCTTCCCAGTGGGACTGCTTGCGCTGGAAGATGCGCAGCGCCCCCTCGGTGAGCAGGCTATGCCCCTCGCTGGTCAGGGAGTAGAAGCTTTTGCGGTTGGCCCGCTTTGCCTTGAGCAGACCGGAACGGCACATCCGGGAAACGGCTGACCTGATAGCCTGTTCCGACAGGCCAAAATTGCTCAGCAGCCTGACCAGACTACCAATTCCAATCTCACCCCCCCTGTGGAGCACATAGTCCCCATAGAGGGTGAGCATGGCGGCTCTAGGACTAACTTTAGTATGTCTCATTTTCTTTATAGCGTTATTTTCACGCTATATCAATATTATCTCATTTTGATATTGTCTAGTCAATACCCGCTGCCCAGTCAAATCCCCGAAGCTAGCCAACCAGCCTTAAAGCCGTTATACTTAGAGAGAGCCGGAGGCACATAAAAATGTCCAAAGATAGAAGCCTGGAGTGGGTTGAATACACCAGGTTGGATGCCGAAGTCAGCAAGGCTAGGGAAAGGGTAGTCACCGAGCTGGGTTTATCAATTATTGTAAACGGAAAGCATTTTACCACCGCCATGATAACGCCCATGATGGAGAAGGAGTTTGTAGTCGGGCACCTGTTCGGGTGGGGAGTTATCGAAAGCGCTGCCGACATAGAATCGATAACACTGAGAGGGGATACCGCTGAGGTGAGCCTGCTCAAGAAAAAGGGTAAGGCAAAAGGGCCTGCGGAGATAGGCTCTGATTTCAGCGTCAGCCGAGAAGATATATTCAAGGGGGTCAACGCCATCCTGAAATCTAAAATATACGCCGAGACCGGAGGCATACACTCAGCCGGGCTGTTTAAACGGGGGGCGGAACCAGTCTGCATAACCGAAGACATCGGACGGCACAGCGCACTGGACAAGGTGATTGGCTACGCCCTGATTAATAAGTTTGACCTCAGCCATACCTTCGCCACCTCAACCGGCAGGATGGTCTCCGACATGGTTTCCAAGGTCTGCCGGGCCAGGATTCCCGTTGTGGCCACCAAGACGGCGGTAACCAGGCTGGGAATCGAGATTGGACAGGAGTGCGGGCTGACCATTATCGGCTTTGTCAGGGATAGGGGAATGAAGATCTACACCAATCCCCAGAGAGTAGTTTAACGCCCTACAGGCCGGCGGCGGCCAGGATATCGGGGACGACCTCCTCTTTGCCAATGGCCATAATGTGCACGCCATCGCAAACGGAGTCCTTTTTCAAGGCTTTAATCATGCGCCCGGCGATTTCAATACCCTTGCTCAGCATCTCCTCTTTGGGTACTGCCGCCAGTTCGCCAATCATTTCTTGGGGGACAAATATACCCGGGACATTTTCCGTCATAAACTTGGCCATTCTGGCTGAAGAGAGCAGGATTATACCGGCCAGTATCTTAACCGGAAACTGACGGGCGTGCTTCATGAATTTGGCAAAGTTATCCAGGTCGTAGATTCCCTGGGTCTGGAAGAATTCGGCGCCCGCCTCCACCTTCTTCTCGAATTTGATGAGCTGGGGCTCAATTGGATTAGCCTCCGGGGTGACGGTGGCGCCGGCGCAGAACTCCACCGCCCCATCGAGGTTATTGCCCCCCAAATCCTGCCCCGATTCCATTATCCGAATCGTCTTCAGCAGCTGCAGGGAATCGAGGTCGAAGACTCCCTTAGCCTCTTTGTGGTCGCCGACGGGAACAGCGTCGCCGGTGAGGCAGAGAACGTTGTTTATACCCCGGGAATAGGCAAACAAGAGCTCGGCCTGGAGGGCCAGGCGGTTGCGGTCGCGGCAGGTCATCTGCAGGATAGGCTCGCCACCCCTTTCCTTAATCGCCAGGCAGCCGCCGATGGAGGGGAAGCGCATTACCGAGCTCTGATGGTCGGTAACGTTAATCGCATCCACCTTATCTTTGAGAAGGTCAATATGGTGCAGTGTTTTTTCCAGGTTGGTCCCCTTGGGAGGTGCCACCTCGCTGGTAATGACAAACTTGCCCGAGTTGAGCTTTTCTTTAAAGCTTGACACCATTTTGCTGACCTCCTTCTATGAGATTCTGGCTGTCCTCGGCCGGGGCGATGCCTGGAAGTTGTGGGGAGGCTGATACTTTCGCATTAAATCAAGGCGGTTCTGGGCCTTGAGTCGCTCGTAGATAAGCGTCCAGGCACAGTCCTTCTCTTTGTCCACCTCACACTTGCCGTTATTGGTGCCGCCGCAGGGGCCGTTAACCAGACCTTTGTGGCAGGCGGTGATGGGGCATATGCCGGCGGTTTCACCAATGATACATTGCCCGCACTGGGCACAGACCTCGCGAAAATAGCCCGGGGTATCCTCCATACCGATGAACAGGGTATCCAGCGCCGGAATGACCGGGTGGTCAATGTAAGTACTTATCTTGTGTACACCCAGTGCGCAACTCATTACTAGGACACAGTTCGAATTCTGAATAGCCCGGTCATTTTCCTTCATGGCTACTTCACTCATTTCGTCGCAGGCGATAGGGATAACTGTCCAGCCACTGACCAGCTTGTCTATCTTCTGAAGCTGGCTCTTCATCTCCAGCACCTGCTCAATGCCACCGGTCTTGGTCATGGTGGCACAGGTACCGCAGCCGATGATAAACACCCGGTTAAAGCTGTCTAGCTGCTGCTTTATTTCTTCGAAGGGCTTCTGTCTGGTTATTGATTTCATGGCAAACCTCCTGCCTAGCTAGGTCTCTAGGTCACACCTGAGACACCGCCTGGCTTCCTGCTGGGCCTTCTCTTCAGAGAAGCAAAGCTCTATCTCGGCAAAGCTCGTTTTCCTTTCTTTGACTGGGAGTGTCGGCACGGCCACTCTGGGCTGTGCTTCCCAGGCTTCCTCCACCTCTGGCGCCGGCTCCTCGCCGACGACTCTGGCTTTAAGGTCGTACATCTCAACCCTGGAGGTATCGGCCCTCAGGTATTTGTCTATAGAGATGGCTGCCCTCCTGCCGGCGGCGATGGCGTCTATCACCATACCCGGCCCGGTAACAAAGTCACCACCGGCAAAGATGCCGCTGATGTTGGTCGCCAGGGTGTTGCTGTCAACGACCAGGGTCTCCCAGCGGGTGCGCTCCAGAACGCTGTCAAGGGGCAGGAAGGAGAGGTCTGGCGCCTGGCCCACGGCGGCGATAACAGTATCAGCCTCAATAAAGGTCTCCGAGCCGGTGATGGGGACGGGCCGCCGGCGGCCGCTCTGGTCGGGCTCGCCGAGCTTCATCTTGATGCACTGCAGACCGGTTAGCCGCCAGTTATCGACGACGATGCGGGTGGGGCTAATCAAAAAGCCGACCTCAATGCCCTCGTCAATAGCCTGGTCGTATTCTACCTCGGTAACCGGCATCTCCTCCCGGGAGCGGCGGTAGTATATCTTTACCTCCTCGGCACCGGAGCGTAGGGCAGTGCGGGCCGCATCCAGGGCCACGTTGCCACCGCCGATGACGGCGGTGCGGCGGCCGACCTTAACCGCTCGGCCCAGCTTTACGTCTCTTAGGAACCTCAGTCCGTAATAGAAGCCTTCGACGTCCTCCAGTTCGCCGGGCACGCCGATGCGCTGGCTTCTCTGAGCGCCGGCGGCGATAAAGACGGCGGAGTAGCCGTCCTTCCTCAGGTCCTCCACGGTGAAGTTAACGTTAATCGGGGTGTTGTAGCGTATATCCACCCCCCGTTTGGCGATATAGTCAATCTCCTTTTCGATAATCGCTCGAGGTAACCGGAACTCGGGTATGGCCACCGAGAGCATACCGCCGCCCACGGGGAGCGCCTCGAAGACGGTTGTCGGGTAGCCCATCTTGGCCAGGAAGTAGGCGCAAGAAAGTCCCGTGGCCCCCGCCCCGACCACAGCCACTCGCTGGCTCTGGGTTTGGGGAAAGGGCTCGGGGTCTTCGGTGACGTTTTCGAAATACCAGTCAGAGGCGAAGCGTTTCAGGGCTCGGATAGCCACGGGGTCGTCCAGTTCCCCGCGGCGGCACCTGAACTCACAGGGGTGACTGCAGATGCGGCCGCAGATAGCCGGGAAGGGGTTGCGCTCCCAGATAGTCTCCACAGCCTCTCTATATTCACCGGCGGCGATATGGGCCACATATTTGGGGATGTTGATGCCTACCGGGCAGGTGTGCTGACAGGGCGATATCATCAGGGCGTCGCAGACCGCCGCCGGACACTTCTTCTCCTTTATGTGGGCATCATACTCCTCCCGAAAGTATTCAATGGTGGAGAGCACCGGGTTGGGCGAGGTCTGGCCGAGGCCGCACAGTGAGCACTCCTTGACGGTTACGGCTATAGCCAGCAGGGTGTCTATGTCAGTCTCGCTGCCTTTGCCTTCCGTGATTCGGGTCAGTATTTCCAGCATCTGTCTCGTCCCCAGGCGGCAGGGGGTGCACTTTCCGCAGGACTCGGCCTGGGTGAAGCTGAGAAAGTAGCGGGCAACATCCACCATACAGGTCGTCTCGTCCATGACCACCATGCCGCCGGAGCCCATTATCGAGCCCATCTTGGCCAGTGACTCGTAGTCCACCGGCAGGTCAATGAAACGGGCCGGTATACAGCCGCCGGAGGGGCCGCCGGTCTGCACCGCTTTAAGCCGTTTATTTCTGGGGATGCCGCCGCCAATCTCGTAGATAATTTTGGATAACGGGGTACCCATGGGCACCTCCACCAGTCCGCTGTTGGCGATTTTACCGGTGAGGGCAAAAACGGCGGTGCCCTTGCTCTTCTCGGTGCCGATACTGGCAAACCAGTCGGCGCCCCTCTCCATAATGACCGGTATTGAGGCCAGTGTTTTCACATTGTTAATGTTGGAGGGCTTACCGTCCAGCCCCGACTGGGCCGGGAAAGGCGGGCGGGGGCGGGGCATGCCCCGCCGGCTCTCGATAGAGGCGATAAGGGCGGTCTCCTCACCACAGACAAAGGCACCGGCCCCTTCCTTAATTTGCACATTGAAATTGAAACCGGAGCCCTGTATATCATTACCCAGGAACCCCCTCTCTCTGGCCTGGTCAAGAGCTATCCGGAGCCGGCTTACCGCCAGTGGGTATTCGGCGCGAACATAGATATAACCTTCATTAGAACCGATGGCGTAAGCGCAGATGGCCAACCCTTCGATGACGGAATGGGGGTCTGCCTCCAGGATAGAGCGGTCCATAAAGGCACCGGGGTCGCCTTCATCAGCGTTGCAGATAACATATTTGGGTGAGCCGGAGGCATTGTGGCAGAATTCCCACTTGAGTCCGGTGGGGAAACCGGCCCCACCGCGCCCGCGCAATCCCGACCTCTTTACCTCGTCGATGACCTCTTCTGGCTTCATCTGGAAGAGCACCTTGCGCAGGGACTGGTAGCCGCCGCGGTCAAGGTAGTCATCAATCCTCTCCGGATTGATATGCCCACAGTTGCGCAGGACGACCCGCCTCTGCTCTTTATAGAATTTAATATCGGCGTATCGTGGTATCGCCTGGCCGCTGACGGGGTCGCGGTAGAAGAGGCGCTCCACTGGCTTGCCGTCGCGCAGGTGCGAGCTTACAATCTCAGCCGCATCCTCGGGCTCGACGTGGGTATAGAAGATGCCGTCCGGCTCGACGACAACATTGGGGCCCTGCTGGCAGAAGCCGTGACAGCCGGTGAAATCAATCTCGGCGCCCTTGACACCCTGCCTGGCCAGCTCGCTTTTCAGCGCCTTGAGGACAGCGTCGCCCCCGCCCGAGACACACCCCGTGCCCCGGCAGACAAGAACAGTGCGCTTTTTATGTCCGTTTCCCTTCATTTCTTACGCCTACTCTCGAACAATCGGGCTACTTTCTTCGGGTTCAGATTGCCGTGGGTTTCCTGGTTGATGACGATGTTGGGCGCCAGGGCGCAGACACCAATGCAGGCCACGGTCTCCAGGGTGTATTCCAGGTCGGGGCTGGTCTCGCCTTCTTCTAAGCCCAGCTCTTGCTTTACCAGCTTCAGTATCGTTTTGCCGCCCCGCACATGACAGGCCGTGCCCCGGCATACCCTGACGATATTCCTGCCCCGCGGCTCGGTATAAAACTGGGCATAAAAGGTAATCACCCCCTGTACCTGGCTGGGAAAGAGGCCCAGGGCGCTGGCGATGCGCGGTATTGCCTCCGGGGGGATATAGCCCACCGCCTGCTGGACATCATGCAGCAGAGGGATAAGCCCCCATCTCTGCTCCTGATAGTTGGCGATAATAGTGTCAATCTTCTTCAGGTCGGCCTGGCTAACCTTCTTGGCTCTGGCCATTACGACTTAGTCCTTTCCAGCCTCACCGCGCAGCTTTTGAGAAAAGGAGCCTTGGAGCGGGGGTCTAGTTTGCTATCGAAGAGCTCGTTTATCGGGCTCTCCGGGAAAGAGATGGGCATGAAGAGCAGCCCCGGGGGTAACGAGTCGCTTAGCTTTACCTTGGTCGTCAGTTCGCCTAGTGGTGAGACTACCCTGACCGGGTCCCCGTCGCCAATGCCGAGTTTCCTGGCATCGCCCGGGCTGACTTCCAGCCAGGAGTGTGGCAAAAATTCCTTGAGCCGCGAGGCCCTAGAGCTCCTGGTGCCGCTGCCGAAGTGGTGCAGTATAGAGCCCGACAGCAGGGTCAGCGGGTAGCCGTTAGCGGATACATCGGTGGGCGGGCTAAACTCAATTGGGGAAAGGCGCCCGAAGCCGCTGGGGAAGGGGCCTTTGTAGAGGCGCCTGGTGCGTACGCTATCACTCTCCAGCTCAGCCCAGTCCACGTCCTCCTTCTCCAGGTCGGCCGAGGCGGGGGGCTGATAAAAGGGGACCAGCTCTTCGATCTCGCTCCTGACCTCCTGGGGAGAGGAATAGGGCATCGGCTGCCCCATTTTATCGGACAGCTGGAGAATTATCTTCCAATCGGGCTGGCATTCGCCAATTGGTTCGATGGCCTTTCTGGCCGGCTGGGTCCTGCCTTCAAAGTTGGTGAAGCTGCCCTCCTTTTCGGCGAAGCTGGCTGAGGGCAGGACTACGTCGGCCAGCTTAGCCGTCTCGTTAAGGAAGATGTCGGCCACCACCAGAAACTCCAGAGAATCCAGGGCCTTTTTAACCAGAGAGGGGCGGGGGAAGCTGGTGGCGGGGTTTTCGCCGACAACCAGCATCCCTTTGAGCTTTCCGGCTTGAGCCTGTTCCATCATCTCCAGCGCCGATAGCCCGCTATTTTGGGGCAGACGGCTCCCCCACCGCTTTTCAAAGTCACTCTTAGCCGGCTCGTCGTCCAGGCTCTTATAGCCGGGCAGGAAATCGGGCAGGCTGCCCATATCACAGGCACCCTGGGCGTTGTTTTCCCGTTGCAGGGCAAAGATGCCTCCGCCCCGACGCTCGATGTTCCCCGTCAGCATGGCCAGGTTAGCCAGGGCCATTACGCCGTCAACGCCGTTGACGTGCTGGGTAATCCCGTTTCCGTAAACAATAGAAGCCCACTCTGCCTCAGCCAGACTACGGGCTGCCCGCTGAACATCCTGTTTGGGGATACCGGTTAGCTTTTCCACCCTTTCCAGGCTATAGGGCTTCAGGCTCTGGGAAAGCTCGTCGAAGTTGTCCGTTTTGCGGGCGACGAATTCCTCGTCGAACAGTCTTTCCTCAATGATCACCCGGGCCAGGCCGTTGAGCAGGGCTACATCAGTGCCCATCCTAGGTTTCAGCCAGATATGAGCGAAATGGTTGAGCTTGGTGGGGCGCACGTCGACCAATAGCAGCCTGGCGCCGTTATATTTAACGGCGCGTTTTATGGCATAGCCCACCGCCGGCGCCGAGACAACGGGGTTAGCCCCGATAACCATTATTAGCTCTGATTTCTCCAGTTCTTCCAATGAATTCGTTGTCCCCGGAAAACCGATAGAGCGCCCCAGACCAACCCGGCTGGCCGAGCCATAGAGACGGCTGCCGTTATCAATGTTGTTGGTGCCTAATGTTACCCGGGCCAGCCTCTGTAGCAGGTAGTTCTCTTCGTTGGTACACTTGGAGGAACCAAGCACGGCCAGACTGTCGGCGCCATAGGCCTCTTTTATCCTTTTGAACTCAGCAGCTACCCGCTCTATGGCCTCTTCCCAGGATGCTTTTTGAAAATCGCCGTCCACCTTGATTAGGGGACTGGTCAGCCTTTCCGGGCTCTCTATGAAATCGTAGCCGTAGCTCCCCCGGGCGCAGAGCGTACCGTGATTGACCGGGCTTTCCCCCGGCTTAACCCTTACTATCTGATTATCCTTTACCTCCAGGTGGAGGATACAGCCGCAGCCACAGAAGGGACAGACGGTATCAACGGTGGTCGTGGTCGTGCCGCGGTATGCCCTCTCTTTTTCCATGAGGGCACCGGTGGGACAGTGGGCGACGCAGGTCCCGCAGAAGGTGCACTCAGAGCTTTCCAGCGGCATATCATTTAGTGTGGCCGGTCTGGCGGCAAAGCCGCGGCCGATGTAATCAATGGCGCCTTCGACAACGAGCTCCTGGTCGGCCCGGATACACTTGCCGCATAGGATGCACTTGGACAGGTCTCTTTCAATGAAGGGGTTCACCTCTTGAATGGCCGCCAGTTGCGGGATTCTTTGTAGTTCCACCAGCCCGATGCCCATCTCGGCGCCCAGCTTCCTCAGCTGGCACTGGTTGCCTTTATCACACACCAAGCAAGAGTCGGGGTGGCTGGCGAGCATGAGCTGGATGAGTGTTTTCCGACGCTCCATTACCCGTGGCGAGCGGGTGTTTATCACCATCCCGGCCCTTATTGGCGAGACGCAGGAGGCAAGCAGGGCTCCGGAACTCTCGTCTTCGACAATACAGAGCCGGCAGGCACCGGTGGGGATAAGATAACGGTCATGACAAAGAGTGGGAATATCCACTCCTGATTCCCGGGCGAGCTCTAGGATGCTCATCCCGGCAGAGCCGCTTACCTCCACACCATCAAGTGTGATTGTAATTGTTTCCAAATGGCTCCTTTTAGAGTGGCGCTATATCTAATTAACGGTGCAGATGAATTTCTTGCCTTCATACACCGAGCGTATTCCGTTCAGTAGCTGAGAGCTGACCACCGTTTTGGGAATAAAGCCGAAGGCGCCTATCTGCTGGCTGGCCAGAACATTTTCCTCGTCATCATACTGCGTCAACATCAGGACCTTGGCCTGGTGGAACTGGCTGCATATCTCCTTGGTCGCCTCCAGACCGTTCATCCCGGGCATGACTATGTCCATGAGCACCACATCGGGTAGCAGCTTGCCCGTCTTCTCAACCGCATCCTTGCCGTCTATGGCTTCGCCCACCACCTGCATATCACGCTGCAGGGCCAGTACCGCCCGAATGCCATCTCTGACCACGGCATGGTCATCCACCACCAAGACCCTAATCTTTTTGGTTACCCTGTCTAGCAGCTTCTCGATTCGAGGCACCAGCATCTTCAGCTCAATAGGTCGGGAGAGGAAGTCCTCGGCATCACACTGCATGCCTTCCTCTCGCCGCCACCCCTTGATGTGGTCTTTTTCTGGCGGAGAATTGACTATTATGATGGGCAGGTTGCTGAATCCAAGCGACTGTTTCAGCCACTGATGAAAGAGGAAGGCGTCGCCGCGGGGCATAATGGCGCCCAGTACAATCAACTCGGGCTCGTGGGAGCGAACCATATCTTCAGCCTGGCGCCGCTCAGAGGCGGTAGCTACCGAGTATGATTTATCCTCCAGGGCTTTCTTTAAAGGCTGGGTAAAATCGGGGTCATCATCCACAATCAGGATTCTACGACTCTGTTCCATGTTAGCCTCCTTCACCACCCGTCTGTAAATCAAATTTCACGGTCAGGGGTTGGTAGGCTAAACAATAAACGAGAGGCTGCGGAAAGGGAAGAGGGCTTTTTCCTGATGGTCAGCATGAAAACCCCTGAATTTTGCGGAATTTGCCCCTGTTTATCCAGTCCCAAGGGGTGGGGATGGGTGGGGTGCGGCTGGGAAAATGCTGTCAGACAGTTATGATACCCTTGCGCAGGGCATATTTGACCAGTTCGGTACGGTTGTGGATATCGAGCTTGGCCATAAGGTTTGTCTTATGGCCCTCAACGGTCTTGCGGCTGATAACCAGAATATCGGCTATTTCCTTATTGGTGTGGCCCTCGGCCATCAGTTTTAATACATCCCGCTCCCGGTCGGTCAGTTGCTCATAGGGGTCCTGGCCAACCTTGCTGCCGGCCTTGTAGCGGTAGCCTTCGACGAGTAGCTTGGCCACCGGTGGAGAAAGATAGGAATCGCCGCGGTAAACAGAGCGGATGCCAGAAATAAGCTCTGAGGAGGCGGCGGCCTTACTGATAAAGCCGGCGGCACCGGCTTCGATAACGGGTAGTACGTATTCCTTATCGTCATACTGGGTCAGGACGAGCACTTTTATCTTGGGAAATTCGCGGCATATGCGGCGGGTGGCTTCCAGTCCTCCCATGATGGGCATGGCAATATCCATAAGCACGACATCCGGTTGCAGCTCTCTGACCGTATCTATTGCTTCGCTGCCATTAGCCGCCTCGGCGACTACTGCCATATCTCCGACGACGGCCAGTAGAGCACAAATCCCATCCCTCACGATAGGGTGGTCGTCCACGACGAGTACCTTTATCTTACCCATGTTCCTCACCGTGGTCTATTGGCACGCTGGCCCAGACCGTGGTTCCCTGGCCAATCTTTGATTCAACAGAGGCGGTACCGCCCAGGAGCATGATTCTCTCTCTCATACTGAACAAACCCCGCCCGCGCCCGCTCTCCTCAACATCGGTGATATCGGAAACATCGAACCCCTGGCCATCATCAGTGATGCGCAGCACCAGTTCGTTATCACGATAGTCCACGGAGATAGTGGCGTTCTTGGCCTGGGAATGCTCAATAATGTTGCCTATGGAGCCCTGGGCAACGCGGAAGAGACCGGTTTCGACCTCCGAATCCAAACGTCTTTCCTTACCGATAGTTTTCACCGATACGTTGATGTTTAAGGGGCGGAGCCTGGTATCAGCCAGCTGACGGATGGCGGGGACCAGCCCTAAGGTATCTAATAGCGAGGGGCGCAGGTCGGTCATTAACCTTCTTATCTCGGTGTGTACATGGACGGCCAGGGATTGCACCTTCTTGAGTCTGGTTACCAGCTCGGTGTCACCGCTGGACTTCTCGGCCATATCCGTCAGCGCCTGTAGCTGCAGGGTGAGCCCGGAAAGCGTCTGGCTGGTTTCGTCGTGCAGCTCGCGGGCCAGTCTCTTCCGCTCGTCTTCCTGGGCGACCAGAAGCTGCCGGGTGAGCTTGCGGTACCTTTCTCTTGCCTTTCGTAGCCGTTCGTAGAGCTTGGCCTGCTGAATGGCGACGCCAAGCTGGTCGCCGATAGAATAGAGCAAATGCAAATCCTTGGTGGTAAAGCGGTGTGCCCGGCGGCTGGCCACGTTAATTACGCCCAGGACGTCATCCTTGGCCCTGATGGGGACACAGATGAAGGCCTTTAGACCCTCAGCGCGCACCAGCTCGGGGTGGGCTACACGAGAGTCGGTGGAGATATCCTCCAGCAGGATGGCTTTGCCGCTTTGAGCTACTCTGCCGGCGATGCCTTCACCGGGGGCGAGGCGCATATTGGCGACGTAATCATCGCTCAGGCCCTGATGGATATGGTAGGACAGGGTTTGGGTTTGCTCGTCCAGAAGCAGGATGCCGCCGATGGTCCCCTTCATGATCTTGAGGACGTTATCCAGGGCTACCTTGAGGACAGCGTCTAGGTCCCAGAGACCGCTGATGGCGGCTGAGACCCGGCTTAAAGCGAGGAGTTCCTGGTACCGTTCTCCTTCGTCGGGCAAATCCTGTCTCTCTAAGCTGCCGGTTTCTACAGGTTCCATCTCCAAGCCTTCCCAGAATCGGACAAAGAGTAACTTAAGATATATCAAACTTTTGGCCTTGTCAAACTTTGCGGGGAGGCACAAAAACTGGCTTCGGCAGATTTTGCTTGAGGTCTTCTGGCTAAATTAGCCTAAAAACTGGTGAAAAGCCCTTGAAATTATCCAGCTTTTCTGAAACGATAGAGTGAGAAGGAGGAAATGAAAAATGGCCCAAAAGAAGTATGCCAAATACATCATAACCGAATGTTTTTCTACACTTCCGGCGGGAGTGCTCAGAAGGTTGGAGGAGCAGGGGCGGGCCGGTAATTATGTGGATTCCACCCGCATGCTATCGCTGGACGAGAGTATGCTCAAGGGCTCCTTTTACTTTGATTGTGTCTGGCTCTGGGAGAAGCACGGCTCTGAAGCCATACAGATGGAGATAGCCCATACCCATGACTTCGATGAAATTCTGGGTTTCGTGGGCAGCCGCAGGGAAAACCCGCGCGATTTGAACGCCGAAATCGAGTTCTGGCTTGAGGATGAAAAATATATCATCACGGAAAGCAGCCTTATCTTCGTTCCCCGGGGTATGAAACACCTTCCCCTTCTGATCCACAGAATTGATAGCCCCATTTTCTTTTTTACCGGCGGCAACGGAGCTTTGTACACCCGGGCATCCGGGCACGATGAAGAGTGAGCTTCACCAAACCGTCAATGTGAAAACAAGAAGCCTCCCTAACTAGGGAGGCTTTGGTCTTTGAGGGATGTGGTCAAAGAACGGGCAACGGGTGGGTTCGAACCACCGACCAAAGGCTTATGAGGGTCGGCCTCGAGCTTCTATTGACCGGTCATCCAAATTACTACTGCTCGAAGAGCTTGGATAGATTTGCTAAATCAAGCTCAAAGTTGGCGGCAAAGACAGCCAAGGCGCGCTTTTCTTCAGCGCTGACCTTCTCTCCTAGTCCTAGAACCCCTCCCCCGGAAGCACGCGCCACCTTGACGCCATTCATAAACATGCTACCCAGAAATCTTTGATATTCCTCAGGTGCCAGCTTTTGCTTGAGGATTATCTTCATCTGGCTTAATCGCTCCGGTAACTTAGTAGCATTGCCTGCTTCCTGAATGAGAGCATTGATATCCGAAGACAAGATGTCCATGAAGAGTTCCTTGTGCAACGCATCTTTGTAAAACGGAGCGTCGCGGAGATCTTTCTGTAGTTGGCCAACCTCCTCCTTGTCAATCCGGCCATCGGCACCAGCCACCATTATAAAGACCTGAAAGGGTAGAAGTTTTAGAAGTCCCCACTCCTCTTGAGTAAATTTTTCTTTCATCGGGTACTCCTTTCCAAGAATTGAATTCGCAAGTCTAAAGATATCTTGGCACTCACTGCTATTGCTGATAATATATCTATGGCACTTGGCTGTCAATCCCCATCTCGTAGCTCTGGCTGGTGAATGGGAAATACATCATCAGTGAAAACAAGAAGCCTCCCTAACTAGGGAGGCTTTGGTCTTTGAGGGATGTAGGCAAAAACCTGGCAGGGCTGTGCCGCTTCCGGCTCTAGGAGGTAGCTATAGATTCCTTCTTCGTCATAGCCTCGATTTCGGCGTAGGGTATCTTGACCTTGGGCAGGTTGGGTCGGCCGTCGTCGCCCATCTCAATAGCGCCGGTGGGGCAGACGAAGGCGCAGTCGCCGCAGCCGATGCAGTCGCCGCTAAGCTCGTAAGCGTAGAAGGGCGCCGCCACCTCTTTATAGATGCCGCGGTTGACCAGGCTTATCGCCGACTTGCCGATTATCTCCTGGCAGGCCCGGACGCACAAGCCGCAGAGGATGCAGTCCTGGTCGCCTAAGACAAATCTGGGTTTTTCCACGCCGTATTCCTCGGCCAGCTCCTGTATCCTCTTGACGTTAGGACAGCGGGCTAGTAAAAGCTCGATTATGCCCTTGCGCAGCTTCTTTATCTTTTCGGTCTGGGTCTTGACTATCAAGCCCTCTTTGACCGGGTAGAGGCAGGCGGCGACGAACTTGAACCTGTTGCCGCCGTCCTCGCTGACCTCGACGGTGCAGATGCGGCAGGCACCGTAGGGCTTAACGGCGGGGTGGTGGCAGAGGGCGGGTATATTACCGATGCCGTGCATGCGCTCCACCGCCTCTAGAATTGTTTTTCCCGCCGATACGGCGATCTCTTTATCGTCTACGGTGAGGTGGACAATGTCGACGCCTTCGGCGTGTTCCACCTCTATCGAAGTTTCACCGTCAATCCATACCTTAGCCATAACTACCTCCTTTTACCGCTTTATTACGGCGTTGAACTTGCAGACGTCGTAGCAGGCGCCGCAGCGGATACACATATCCTGGTTTATGGTGTGGGGCTGTTTTTTCTCGCCGGTGACAGCCCCGGTGGGGCATTCCCTGATGCACCTGAGGCAGCCTTCGCACTTTTCGGGGTCGATGGAGAAGCGCACCAGCTCCCGGCAGACGCCCGCGGGGCATTTTTTATTATTTATATGGGTCAGGTATTCGTCCTTAAAGTAGCGGATGGTGCTCAATACCGGGTTGGCCGCCGTCTGGCCCAGCGCGCAGAGGGCGCCGGCGCTCAAGACCTCAGCCAGGTCTTGCAGAGTATCCAGGTCTTCGGGCTTACCCTTGCCTTGGGTAATGTTGCTTAAGATTTGGCTCATGCGGTTGATGCCCTCGCGGCAGGGGGTGCACTTGCCGCAGGACTCGCCCTTTAGAAACTCAATGAAGTAGCGGGCGACATCGACCATGCAGGTGTCTTCGTCCATGACAATCATGCCGCCCGAGCCCATCATGGAGCCGAGCTTGGTCAGCTCGTCGAAGTCAACAGGTGTATCCAAAAATTGCTCGGGAATACAACCGCCCGATGGCCCGCCCGTTTGCACCGCCTTGAACTTCTTACCCTCAGGAATGCCGCCGCCAATATCAAAAATCATGTCGCGGAGGGTGATGCCCATGGGCACCTCGACCAGGCCGGTGTTGACGATATTGCCCACCAGCGAGAATATCATGGTGCCCTTGCTGCCCTGAGTGCCGAGCTGGGCGTACCAGTCGGCGCCCTTGTTTATTATCAATGGGACGTTAGCCCAGGTCTTGACGTTGTTAAGCAGGCTGGGGCGCTCCCAGAGGCCTTTTTCGGCCATGTGGACGTATTTCGCCTTGGGCTCGCCCACCTTGCCTTCCAGCGAGGCCATGAGGGCACTGGACTCGCCGCAGACGAAGGCGCCGCCGCCCTTGTTTATGGTTATGTTGAAATCAAATCCGGAGCCTAAGATGTTCCGGCCCAGCAGCCCGTAGTCCATGGCCTGCTCAATGGCGATGCGGGCGTGCCTGACGGCTAAGGGGTATTCGTTGCGCACATAGATATAGCCCTGGTGGGAACCGATGGCCCGGGCACCGATTATCATGCCTTCTAAAATGCTGTGGGGGTTGCCTTCGAGCAGGCTTCTGTCCTGGTAGGCGCCGGGGTCGCCCTCGTCGGCATTGCAGATAACGTACTTTACCTTGCTCTTAGCCTCGTGGCAGGACTGCCACTTTCGGCCCGTGGGGAAGCCGCCGCCGCCCCGTCCCCTCAGTCCCGACTTCTGGACCTCATCGACAATATTTTCCGGGGTCATCTGGAATAGTGCCTTGCTCAGGGCGGCGTAGCCGCCGATGGCGATATAATCCTCAATATTGGTCGGGTCGATGGTGCCGTTGGTGCCGAAGACGTTCCGGGTCTGCTTCTTATAGAAGGGGACGTCAGCCTCATAGGTTACGGTCTCTTTGGTCGTCGGGTCGGTGTACAAAAGGCGCTCGACGACCCTGCCGGCCAAGATGGTTTCGTCGATAATCTCCTCGACATCGTCGGGGGTGACCCGCTGGTAGAAGAGCTTCTTGGGTTCGATGACGACCAGGGGGCCTCTTTCGCAGAAGCCGTGGCAGCCGGTCTCTTTGAGCGAGACCTGGACCTGAAGCTCGCGCCTTTCGATTTCATCAACAAAGGCCTCGACCACCGCTTCAGCGCCGGAGGCGCGGCAGGCGGTGCCGCCGCAGACGGTTATGCAGGTGCGCTTGGGGTCTCTTTTAGCCAGAATGGACTGGCGCAGGTTTTCCAGCTCCTCGGGGCTTTCCACTTTCTTTTCCAGTAGTTTTCTCACCGGCTCTACCATTTCTTCCCTCGCCTTTATCGGTATTTCTTCAGGACGCGGTCGAGCTTATCCGGGGTTACCTTGCTCTCGTACTTGCCGTCGACGACGACCACGGGGCCCAGGGCGCAGCAGCCCAGGCAGTTGACTGCCTCCAGCGTGAAGCGCATGTCCTCGGTGGTCTCGCCGGGCTTGATTTTGTAGTCCCTCTCCACCTTGTCCACCAGCCTCTGGCCGCCCTTGACGTGGCAGGCGGTGCCCAGGCAGACGGTCACCAAGTGGCGGCCCCTGGGCTTGAGGCTGAAGGCGCGGAAAAATGTAGCCACGCTGAAGACCTGGCTTAGGGGGATATCCAGCTTCTGGCTGATTTTGACCAGGACGTCCTGGGGCAAATAGTTGAACTCGGCCTGGATATCCTGGAGCAGCGATATTATCTGCTCCTTCTTGTCGGCGTAGCTGTCGATAAGGGAATCGACCTTTTCCGTGTAGTCTTCGACGATTTCCTTGACCTTGCTGAAATCGAGGCTAACCTCCATGAAGCCGACCTCCTTATAAACTCTACCCTTATGCTACTCTCCTCGCGGGCCCTTTCCATCCGTTATCACGCCCGTTTTTTCCATCAGTATTTGCCCTATTAAGGCGGGTGTTTTCCAGCAGTGTTTCCACCGACTACGCATTCTGTATTAGGTAGAAATACGCAGGTGATAATACCCATCCACCCTGGATTTGGGGGTTGATTTAACGCTTGAACGGGGACGTCTGGCTCTGCTATGATTAATTGGAGGTATTTTCCTTATGGGTACGATTAGCGTTCTTCTCGCCGAGGACCATGTCATAACTAGGGAGGGTATCCGCCGGCTTTTGGAAGCGGAGAAGGGGCTGACGGTGGTGGGGGAGGCGGGCGATGGGGAGGAGGCGGTGCAGAAGGCCGGCGAGCTCAAACCCGATGTGGTTATTATGGATGTCGCCATGCCCAGGCTGAACGGCATCGAAGCCACGCGACAGATAAAGCTGAACAACCCCCGCGTCGCCGTGCTTATCTTAAGCGCCTATGACGACGACGAGTACGTCTTCGCCCTGCTTAAAGCCGGGGCGGCCGGCTACCTCTTGAAGAGCGTCAGCGGCGACGAGCTGACCCGCGCCATCCAGGCGGTCTATAAGGGCGAGCCGGTGCTCGACCCGGTGGTGGCGCGCAAGGTGGTCAACTATTTCCGGTTGCCGGGCAAGGCGAAGGGTCTGGAAAGGCCCTCCGAGCACCTGAGCGAGCGGGAGACGGATATCATCAAGCTGGCAGCCCAGGGGATGACCAACAAGGACATCGCCGATAAGCTGCACTTAAGCAACCGCACCGTCGAGGGGCACCTGAGGACTATCTTCAATAAGCTGGGGGTCGGCTCCCGCACCGAGGCCGTGCTCTACGGGCTGAGAAAGGGCTGGCTCACCTTAGAAGAGCTGCCTTAGGGGTATCTTATGCCGCAGAGTTTACCGGGTTCGGAGATGCTGGCCAAGATTATCGACGGCTCTTCCATACCCTCTTTCGTCATCAATAAGCAGCACCGCGTCATTTACTGGAACACCGCTCTGGAGGCGCTTTCGGGCATCAAGCGGGATAGGGTTATCGGCACCGACCAGCAGTGGCGGCCCTTCTATTCCGAGAAGCGGCCTTCCATGGCCGATTTTATCGTCGACGGCGCCCTTCTGAGCGAGATTGCCGCCTACTACACGGGACAACACGGCCAGTCACCCCTCATCGAGGGCGCCTATGAAGCCGAGGACTTTTTCCCCGAAATAGGGGAGGGGGGGAAGTGGCTCCACTTCACCGCCAGCCCCATTCGCAATAACGACGGCGAAATCATCGGCGCCATCGAGACGCTGGAGGACATCACCGAGCGCAAGAAGGCCGAGGAGGCACTGCACGAATCGGAGAAGAGCTTCCGCGCTTTGTTCGAGGGGGCCTACGACGCTATCTGGTCGCACGACCTGGAGGGCAACATCCAGACGGCCAACAAAGCCGCCGCGACCTTAAGCGGCTATCCGGTGGAGGAACTGCTGAGGATGAACGTAAAGTCCTTTCTGGGTGAGGAGAGCCTTAAGCTGGCGCGGGAGGTGGGGCGGCGGCTGGAGCAGCACCTTTACGTGGAGCTGCCCTACGAGCTGAGGCTGATTAAAAAGGACGGCTCGGAGGCGATATGCATGGTCTCGACCAACCTGATTAGCAGCGACGGCGAGCCCATCGGCTTCCACAATATCGCCCGCAATGTTACCCAGGAGAAGCGGATGCAGGAGAACCTGCGCTACTACCTTCAGGAGATTACAAGAGCGCAGGAGGAGGAGCGCAAGCGCATCGCCCGCGAGCTGCACGATGATACCGCCCAACTTCTCGGCTCCCTGTCGCGGCAGCTGGACAACTTCGTGCGTAAGAAGTCGGGGCTGGCCCCCAACGAGGTCCTGTTCCTTAAAGACCTGCAGGCGCAGCTCAACCGGGGGGTACAGGGGGTGCACCGTTTCGTGCAGGATTTGAGGCCCTCGCTGCTCGACGATTTGGGTTTAATCCCCGCCCTACGCTCATTAATGAAAGACATGCAGGAGTACGACGGCATCGGCAGCAATCTGGAGGTAGTCGGCGAAGAGAAGCGCTTTGCCCCTGAGTTCGAGTCTTCGCTCTTCCGCATCATTCAGGAGGCGCTGAACAATATCCGGCGCCACGCCCAGGCTTCTGAGGCCAACGTGGTCATCGACTTTACCAGTGACAAGGTGAGGGTGACCATCAGCGACAACGGGCGGGGCTTCAAGCTGGTGGGGAGGGTGGACGACCTGCCCCGCAGCGGCAAGCTGGGGCTGGTGGGGATGCAGGAGAGAGCCAAGCTATTAGGCGGCACGCTCGAAGTGGAGTCAACACTAGGACAGGGCACGACCCTGATTGTGGAAGTCCCTGGTTAGGTGTTGGGGGTGGGGGAAAATCAGGCACAAAGAAATGGTAGCGGGGGGATTTGAACCCACGACCCAAGGCTTATGAGCTAAAGTGGCGAAAACCAGCAAATCTGGTTATGTCCAGCCTCTCATGCCCAGTTCGTCAAATAGCTTCCTTGCCTGTTCGTCCATGAGAGCGAACTTTTCCACGGTTTCACGCCTGGGTATCCCTTCTTTAGTAAAGCCCTTCTTTTCGTAGGCGGCGTCGCAGAGCTGTTGATAGGCTTGGCTCCTCTTCTCGATGAGGAGTTTATGCCGCTGCTCTGGGCTAGCTGGCAGCTTGCCATCCCCGAGATTTTTGCGCAACCATTCGTCATAGTATTCAGCCCGTGACTGGTATTCGTTAAAGAAGGCGGGGCCCATTGCCCTTAAGGGGAGCTGGTCATTAGCTCGCCTCCCTTTACCATGGCGCAAATTTATTAGCTTCTGCAGTATGTATAGCCTTTCTGAGTCATCAATAATATCCTGAAGAGTCTTTTTGCTCCCCGTGGTCGCGTTAAGGTAGCGAGTGTAGTGGGCCAGTGTGGGCAGGTTCTTGGCTGGTTCCTCGGTATTTGCTGCCTCCGGATTTCGCACATCAATCCAGTGGAGCTTGCAGAGTCCGGTAGCATTAAACCAGGTGCGAATCAAGGGGAACCATTTAAGCGCTGCCGCTTTGTCCTCTAAGGTTGGCAGTTCCTGGTAAACCTGGTCGATGAAAATCAGCCATGCCTCGTCATGCTGCGGTCCTTTGAGAGCGAGGCCATAGCCACCCTGCTGGGCCAGCGACTCCTTACTGATGTACATGGAGAACTCAAGCCCCTTAACCTCCATGCCGAATTTATTCAGCTCCGCCATTACCGCATCTTTGGGAGTATTATTTCGGGCGGCATATTTCTCGGCGACCCATTCCTTACCTCTCGCCACACCCTGGCCGACAACCTTGCCGAAACCCTTACCGCTGGTGGTTTCTTGCAGCAACCTGTTCACCGCATCTATGTTACCAAAGCTCAGCTCATAACCAGTGTCATCAACAGTTAGGTATCCCCGCTGGAAGCACTCCATAAAAAAGCCGGTGGTCACCGCCGTAGAAATGGTATCTAGGCCGTATTCATCGCAGTACCAGTTGTATTCCATGGCGAAATGGGTGTCAAAGATGCCCATGCAGCTGACGGCACCCACGGTTTCATATTCGGGCCCGTCAACACTGACCCTCTGCCCTGCCTTGGGGCCACGTGTCAGCTCTACATTTTCGGCACCCTTGGCGCAGGCCAGGTTACATCCATAATAGCAACCATCGGGTATCTTTTTGGTAAAGTAGCGGTCACGGAAGACGTGGCCAAAGAGTTCTGCCGACTGGGGACTATGCCCGTACTGGTAGTTGTTTATGGGAAAGACGTGGAATTTATCCATATACTCGGACAGAATGGTGGTTCCCCATGCCGATAAATGGAGCTGTTTAGGGTCGGCTATAGAGATAACCTTCTTTAGCTGGCGCCCTGCCTCCCGCACTCCCTTCCTATCTATGGCATTATTACCGTTTACTTTGGGCAGGCTGGAGCGTACCACAATGCTTCGAAGCCCCTTGGCCCGCATGATGGTTCCCGTACCGCCCCTTCCCGCCTGTTTGGAGCGAATTCTGCCTCTCCTTCGGTCAAAGAATAAGCTGTGAGTCACCCCGAAACGGGCGTGGCAGGCGCCTCCCCCCGCCGTTACGGCCGCCAGGCAGTCGCTATAGTCGCCACCATTGATGTCTTTGAGCAGTCTCTGGCCAAAGGAAAGCGCGCCCTTATCGATTTCCATCGGATAGGCGGGCGCCGCGGCGATAGTGATGGTTTGATCGTCGCCGTCAACCACAATGACCACCTCTTCTCTGGATATCCCGGAAACAGCCAAGGCATCAAAACCGGCCAGTTTCAGGAGCGGCCCGAAATGACCGCCGACGTTGGAATCGATAAAGGTATCGGTCAGAGGTGAAATAGTGCCGACGATGAACTTACCCGTTCCGGGAAAGGCGGGCTCATTGCCGAGCGGCCCGCTGGCCATTACCAGAATATTATCGGGACTGTCGTAATGGGTTTCCTGAGTTGTGCCGTCCCAGATAAGCTTAAGGGCGTATCCTCGGCCGCCGATGTACTTGCTCTTGAAATCGGGGGGCAGTTTCTGGATGGTAATTTCCATTGAGCTCAGATTCACCCTGAGTATTCGGTCGGTATAGCCCCCCGCCACCCTGGCGCGCTTATATTTGATTTGGCGTAGTATTTCCATGCACACTCCACTCTTCTATTTGATTAGCCAAGGAACTTAAAAAAAGCAGAAATATCTGTCAAGGATGCATTCCAGTATTTATAGCACATTATGGATGCGGTAGGCAAAACTAAAGGCAAACCCTGATGGGTTTGCCTCACTTTTCCTGGCAGCGGAGGGATTTGAACCCACGACCAAAGGCTTATGAGACTGTCTACCAGCTACGATTGCTTAACGACTTAGGCGTGACCGAAATTGCCGAGTTAAGTAATTTAAGCAAGTCCTATGTTTCCCAGGTAAAACACGGTAACCGCCCTCCCTCGAAAAGGCTCCTCGAAGCCCTGGCTGGTCAGGGCACCAAGACCGAGCGCGATTACCTTTCTCTCTTTCTCCGCTCGCGGCAGGCGATGGCGGTAACGCTGGCCACCCTGAAGTTTTACCAGTCGAAGCTGGGCCGGTTCTTATCCGAGGTGAACGCCGACAAGGCCCAGAGGCAGGATATTGAGACGTTCCTGCTCAAGTTTGAGAACCTCGGCAACCGCCATGCCTACTACCGGGCAATTAAGACCTTCTACAACTGGCGGGAGGAGAGCTTCGAGCTGCCCAACCCTATTAAACACCTGAAGGCACCGCGGTTAGACAAGCTGATACTGCCTAGCCTGACGCGGGAGCAGGTAGCCTGCCTTATCGACCAAGTGGATAGCGACCGGGACCGGGCCGTCATCGCCATGTTCACCGAGAGCGGGCTTCGCCTTACCGAGCTGGTCAACGTCAGGCCCCAGGATTTAGACTGGGAGACGGGCACGGTGAGGGTGATGGGGAAGGGTCGAAAAGAGGCGCTGGCCCCGCTGGGCAAAACCACGCGAAAATACATTAGGCGCTGGCTCAATGAATTTCAGCCGAACGGCGGCAACATCTGGGGTCTTGAGAGGTGGGGTGTCGTCTCCATGCTCAGGCGGCTGAGATTATCCACCGGCCTGCCCTGTAACCCCCACACCTTCCGCCGCACCTTTGCCTGCCTGCTCAGGAAGGCCGGGCTCGACGTGATGACCATCAAAGACCTAGGCCGGTGGGAAAGCCTGGAGATGGTGCAGCGGTACACGCGGTCGGTGACCTTCAGCGACAGCCTGAGGTTCTACAAGGCCCCCTTGTCGTGAGGTGCGAATATAGGGGCTTTATTACAATTCAATGGGGATAGGTGAAGGATTAATTCTTATATATATGGGCAGATCAATGGTGAGGTAAAAGTGGGGATTCAACAAGGTGTTCAAGCCGCCTGTTCAATTGAACGGAGTTGAACGGCCAGGTGTTCAACTTTCATATCTAGTTGAACGGTATTGAACACCCGAGAAG
The DNA here is from genome assembly GCA_964396645.1 of uncultured Dehalococcoidales bacterium. Classification (GTDB taxonomy): domain Bacteria; phylum Chloroflexota; class Dehalococcoidia; order Dehalococcoidales; family BS750m-G39; genus E44-bin88. The sequence goes on along the minus strand of CAYNFV010000002.1, from coordinate 1,126 downwards.
TGAGGTGAATATATCATGAAAGGAACAGAGATTCTTAAGTGGGGGCTTGGTCTTTGGATTGCTTATAAGATATTGCAGGAGATAGACTATACTAGCCAAGCCCCCAGTAGTAACTTAAAACCCAGCCCTCGCAATATCCTCGCTAATCCAGACATAAAAGGCATTCTTGAGAAAGCCTTCAATGAGACCTTTGGAAAACCTACCCTACCAGAGCCTCAACCACAGCCATTAAAGCTGGCTCCAGATTCTCAGACAGTTGAGGCGGGAAATTGGCTAAAGCTCATTCGCCACCCCTCGGTTACTGTGATTTTGGGTGGGAGAGGGAAGGGTAAGAGTGCTCTTGGCTATCGGCTGTTGGAGCATTTACGGTGGATAGCCAGTCCCTATGTTGTCGGTTTACCGGAAAATGCCAGGAAGCTACTACCCGATTGGGTAGGTATGAGTGCTAGCTTGGAAGATGTGCCACCAAAAGCTATTGTTCTAGTGGATGAAGCGTACATGCCCTTCCATGCCCGCTCTAGCATGGCGGCTGAGGCTAAGGCAATGTCCCAACTAATAAACCTGTCCCGGCAGCGGGAACAAACCTTGATTTTCGTCTCCCAGGAAAGCAGGCAGATAGACAGGAATATCGCCAGTTCAGCCAACGTGATAATTTTCAAGGATTTAGGCTTACTGCAACTGAAGTTTGACCGACGAGAACTTAATGACATTGCGACACAGGCAAAGCAAGCATTTACTACCGTAAACGGTGATAAGAGAGGGTGGGCTTATGTTTATGCTCCAGATAGTGACTTTGTGGGGCTAGTAGAAAATTCCCTACCATCATTCTGGAGTGAGAAACTTGGTCACATTTTTGCTACCGGAGGAGGGATAATAGCCAGACCGCCTAAAAAGACACCCCTGAGCCAGCGGATTTCGAAGGCAAAAGAGCTTAAACATCAGGGACTATCACTAGGGCAAATAGCTAAGTTAATGGGGGTATCTAAAGGGACTATTAAGAACTGGCTAGACAATTACCCATATAAACAATAGACCGGCTAGCGGATTCATCTGTTCGTAGCATAGCCTCTATTGAACGAAAAGATGGAATGTGTTGCCGAGCAAACAAGGCGGCTATTCTGACCGG
>CAYNFV010000001.1:0-42524 GCA_964396645.1 uncultured Dehalococcoidales bacterium | reverse complement strand
GGCGTGGATTTCCACCTGGGAGGCAATCTGGTTGGAAAGCATTTTCCTGCCGTCCGCCACCACCGCCGCCGCTGTCTCATCGCAGGAGGTCTCGATAGCTAAGATTTTCATGCCCTTGCATTATAGCACAGCCAGGGTAAAACAGCCGAGCCAGAACCGACGGATATCTGTTATAATGCTCCGCGTGAGACCTCTTTTGCCCAGAATCCTGAGGTTGCTTTTCCCAGGCCGAAAAGGCCACTTCATCTTTGAGCGCCAGCCGGTCATATTGCCACCAAGGCCGGCAAGCCTTAACCTCTACATCCACCTGCCCTTTTGCCGCCAGCTCTGCCCCTTCTGCCCCTACATGAAAGAGCCTTATAACCCGGAGTTGAGTGCCGCCTATCAGAACGCTATTCTCAAAGAACTGGACAGCTACCGCCAGTTTTGGGGCGATATTAACGTCGAATCGGTATACTTTGGCGGCGGCACGCCCTCCATGACGCCCAAGATAGTGGAAAGGACTCTGTCCTGGATAGCCGGGAATTTTCACCTGGGCCGTGAGGTAGGCGTTGAGGTTCACCCCGCAGATGCCCAGCCGGCTCTTCTCAACTCACTGAAAAACAGCGGCGTCAGTCTGGTAAGTCTGGGGATACAAAGCTTTAACGACCGGCTTCTCGACCTGCTCGGCCGTGACTACGACGGGAAGCTGGCCCGGCAGGCTTGTGAACGGCTTCTTGGGGCCGGCTTCGCCACCGTAGATGCCGACTTGATATTCGCTATTCCCACCCAAGATAAGCAGGAGGTGGAAGCCGACATCGCAACCGCTATAGCGCTGGGAGCAGACCAGATATCCACCTATCCCCTGCTCTATTTCTCCTTCGCGCCGCTGAGGAAGCAGCTACACCAAGCTAAACTAAACACGCCGTCCTGGTGGGTAGAAAGGCAGATGCTGAAAGCAATAGCCAAGAAGGCGCAGGAAGCCGGTTACCAGAGGAGCTCAATCTGGAGCTTTAACAAACCGGATACGATTCGCTACACAACCGTTACCAAAGATGTTTTTGTCGGCATCGGTACCAGCGCTACCTCCAAGATAGGCGACTATTTCAAACTCAACACCTTTTCCGTAGCCGAATATATCGAGGCCGTAGCCGAAGGCTCGCCGCTGGCTCTGGCTACCAAGTTGGATGCCGGCGACAAGATGGCCTACTGGTCCTTCTGGCGCGCCTACGACACGGTTATTGATACCAGCGCCTTCCGGTCCATTTTCGGCCAGGGACTCCCCTATCGAGTCCGATTCCTCCTTTCTCTAATTAAACTCCTGGGGATGACCCAGCAGAAAGGCAACGCTATCTCTCTCACCGAGAGAGGGGCCTATATTTTCCACCTTATTGAGAAGGAATACACCCACGCCTACCTGGAAACCATGTGGAACGCCTGCCTTCAGGGGGCCTGGCCCCAGCGGGTAGTCCTCTAAATTGAGGAATTGGAGGCGCAGGTTCTTCTTCCCACCCACCACCCACCCCACTCTGTAAGCGTACGTTGTTTCGGACCCACCCAGCCCGCCCTAATAAGATAAACTTCTTAACTTGCGGGTTACGCCACCCACCCCCACCTTAAGGGGGTTTTAAGGAGGGCATAGCCCCCATTAAAAAAGACTTCTGTTGGGTGGGCAGGCCTGCCTGCGCGCAGCCCCGCCTACCAAAGCCTTGTGCGGCGGGCAGGCGCTTCGGCGAAGGCAGGGTGGGACAATAACACGTACGCTAAACAAGGTGGGGTAGGATGGATAAAATCGGGGGGTGGCTCTATCAGCTTTGTAAAAAAGGGGCTTTTATTGTAAACTGGTTGTTGAGATGGAAAAATATAAATATCAAAGCTTTATCTCCCAGTACTACAACGTCACCACCAAGCTCATCGACGAGATGGTGGAGAAGGGGTTGGGGGATAAGGTGGTGGTCTACTACAAGGACAAGACCTACACCTACGCCGAAATGCAGAGCCTGGTAAACAGGGTGGGCAACGCCCTTAAAATCCTGGGCGTGCATATGGAGGAGCGGGTAATGCTGGTCATGTACGATTCCCCCGAGGCTATGGCCTGCTTCTTCGGCGCCATAAAAATCGGCGCCATTCCCATGCCGGTAAACTATATGTACACCATGCACGACTACCGCTACCTGCTCAACAACAGCCGCGCCCGTACCCTGATCGCCGACAGCGATTTTATCGAGGCGATTGAGGGCTTCCGGGATAAGTTTCTCTACCTGGAAAACACCATCATCGTCGGCGAGAAGACCAGGGCTTATCATATCTCGTTTGATGACATCGTCAGCCGCTGCTCCGATAAGCTCGATGTGGCTTATACTACCTTTGAAGACGCCGCTTTCTGGAACTACACCTCGGGCAGCACCGGCGTTCCCAAGGCGGCCGTCCACCTGCAGCACGATGTCTTCTTTTGCATCGATAACTACGCTAAGGCTGTCTTGGGGCTTACCCATGAGGATAAACTCTTCTCGGCGTCCAAGTTCTTCTTCGCCTACGGGCTGGGCAACAGCTTCTTTTATCCCTTAGCCCTGGGTGCCTCGGTGGTTTTGCTCCCCGACCGCCCCCGCCCCGAGACGATATTCTCCACCATCACCAAATATCGTCCCACCGCCTTTTTCGGCGTGCCCACGCTCTACGCCAACATGCTGGAGCTGAAAGACGAGGAAAAGAAATACGACCTCTCCTCGCTGCGTATATGCACCTCGGCCGGTGAGGCCCTGCCCACGGAAATCTTCAACGAGTGGAAGGAGAGGTTTGGGCTGGAGATACTGGACGGTATCGGCTCCACCGAGCTACTGCACATCTTTATCTCCAACCGTCCCGGTGATGTCAAACCGGGCAGCTCGGGCAGGCTGGTTCCCGGCTATCGGGCCAGGATTATTGATGATGAGGGCAAAGAAGTGCCCGACGGCGAAGTCGGCACCCTGCTGGTGCACGGCGAATCGACGGCGCTCTATTATTACCGCCATTCCGAGAAGACTAAGACCTCAATGCTGGGCGAGTGGTTTAACACCGGCGACAAATACCGTCGCGATGCCGAGGGCTACTACTATTACCGTGGCCGGAGCGATGATATGCTCAAGGTCGGTGGTATCTGGGTCTCCCCCATCGAGGTCGAGGACGCCCTGGTTTCCCATCCCGCCGTGCTGGAAGCCGCCGTCGTGGCTAAGAAAGACGAGCATTACCTGGTTAAGCCCAAGGCGTTCGTGGTGCTTAAAAAAGGTAAGCACGCATCCGAGAAGCTGGCCAAGGATATTCAGGCCTTCGTCAAGAAGAACATAGCGCCCTACAAGTACCCGAGGTGGATTGAGTTTGTTAAGAAGCTGCCCAAGACGACCACGGGTAAGATACAGCGCTATAAGCTGAGAGAAGAAGATTAGCTGTGAAAGGGGGGCAGGTGTCCCCCTTTTTGTTTCTTGTTTAGCGAAGGTCTTTCTGTCCCACCCAATACCCACCCTACAGAGGTGTAACCTCTATAGACTTCTCGCTCCACCCCCATTTTGTCATCCCTGCCCCGTGTCCTGTACGGGGTAAACTCCGGCAGGGATCCAGGATAGTAGTCAAAGGGGCTGGATTCCCGTCTTCACGGGAATGACATTGGTATTGGGGGGTTGAAGAGGAGGCGAAGACCCCTTTGAAGGACCTTTGTGGGCGGGCTGGTGTGGGTAGTAAGACTTTGGGTGGGGTGGAGATTGCTTCGCTTCGCTCGCAATGACAGTAGCCATACTTCCCAATTGACTTAACCCCCTCTCACTGCTAACATTGAGGTAAATGACATCAAAGCTGGTTTTATTTCCCTCAACGGCTGAGGTTGATAATAAGGGACACCTGCTCATCGGCGGCTGCGATAGCGTAAATTTAGCCGCCGAGTTTGGCACGCCGCTCTATGTCTTTGACGAGCTCGGCATACGCAACAGGTGCGCCGAGTTTAAGCAGGAGTTTAGCCGGCGCTATGCCAACAGCGCGGTGCTCTACTCGGCCAAGGCTTTTATCAACAAGGCTCTGGCCAAGCTCTTAAATGAAGAAGGGTTGGGGCTGGACGTGGTCTCCGCGGGCGAAATGAGCGTTGCCCGCTCGGCGGGTTTCCCCATGGATAGGGTCTATTTCCCCGGCAACAATAAGTCGGCAGAAGAATTGAAGCTGGCGCTGGAGTGGGGGGTGGGGCGCATCGTAGTGGACAACTTCCAGGAGCTGGCTATGCTGAATGAAATCGCCGGCGAACGCGGCAATAATCCCGATATACTACTGCGGCTTTCCCCCGGCGTCGACCCCCATACCCATAAGTACATAATCACCGGTAATCTCGACAGCAAGTTCGGCGTGCCCATGGTTCAGGGTGAGAAGGCGCTGGTTACTGTCCTGTCAACCCAGCTTAAGCTGCGAGGGCTGCATTTTCACATTGGCTCGCAGATTGCCGAGCTTGAGCCCTATCAGCAGGCGATAGACATCATCCTCAGCTTTGCCGCCGAGATGAAAAAGAAGCACGGCTTTGAGATGGAGGAGCTGGATGTTGGCGGCGGCTTCGCTGTTCAATATACCCTGGATTCTCCTGTCCCAGCCATCGCCGACTACGCTGAGGCGATGACCTCAGCTGTCATTAGCGGCTGTAGTAAGCTGGGGCTGGCAGAGCCAAGGCTTACTGTCGAGCCGGGGCGTTCGGTGGTGGGGCGGTCAGGGGTGGCGTTGTATACGGTGGGGGTTATAAAGGACATTCCCGGCGTCAGGCGCTACGTCTCGGTGGACGGCGGCATGGCCGATAACATCCGCCCCGCCCTCTACCAGGCTAAGCACGAGGCGGTGGTAGCTAACAATATGAGAGAAAGGGAGACGGAAAAGGTCACCATTGCCGGCAAGTTCTGTGAATCAGGGGATATAATCATCAGGGATGTTATGCTGCCCCCGCTGGCTGCCGGCGATATTCTGGCGGTGGCTGATTGCGGTGCCTATTGCCTGCCGCTGGCAAGCAACTATAACGCCGCGCTTAAACCGGCCATTGTTCTGGTCAAGGAAGGCAAGGCGCGGCTCATTCGGAAACGCCAGACTTTTGACGACCTGACCCGCCTTGATTTGGTTTAAGGAGACTTTAGGGTAAGGGGGACTGGTATGGAAAAACGTTTTACGGCGGCTATACCACAGGAGTGGATAGGGCAGAAAGTAAAAGTCCTCATCGGCGTAGCTTTGGCTAGTGAGATTAAAGGTGTACTCGGTGAGATAGGTGCTGACTATATTATAGTGGGTCGAGATATAATCAACGTTGGGTATATAGCTAAAATCAGAAAGGCTTAGGGCTGATGTCAGCTTGGCCGGTAGTTGGTCAGGAAAGGGCGGTCACCCTGCTCCAGCGCAACCTGGAGCTAGGGTCGGTGGCTCATGCTTACCTGCTGGTCGGTCCCCCTCACGTGGGTAAGATGACGCTGGCGCTGGAGCTGGCTAAGGCGTTAAACTGTGAAGCGGCGCAGCCCCCCTGCGGTGAATGCGAACCCTGCCAGAAAGTGGCTGCGGGCAAGCACGCCGATGTCCAGGTTATCGGCTTGAGCTCCAACGGCAATGCTAACGATAAGCCGCGGACAGAAATCAGCATTGACCAGGTCCGTGAGATACAGCATTCATCCAGCCTGCCCCCCTTTGAGGGCAAACATAAGGTTTTTATTATCGACGGCGCCGAGCTAATGTCCAACGAAGCGGCTAACTGCCTGCTCAAGACGCTGGAAGAGCCGTCGGAGGGAGTAATATTCATCTTGCTGACCGCTAACGACTCGTTTCTGCCTGATACCGTGGTTTCGCGCTGTCAGCGATTGGAGCTGCGCCCCCTCCCCACCTCCCAGGTGGAGACTGCCCTCAGTGAACGCCACGACCTGGACTCGGCTAAGACCGAGCTTCTCTCCCGGCTCTGTCACGGCCGTCTGGGCTGGGCGCTGACGGCGGCGGATGATGATAGCCTGCTTAAGCGGCGTGCTCAGTTGATGGAGAGGCTGCTTGAGGTTATCCGGGGCGATAATGAGCAGCGTTTTGATTACGCGGCTCAACTAGCGGCTCAGTTCAGCCAGAATCGGGGTTCGGTTCAGGAGGTACTGGATTTATGGCTCGACTGGTGGCGCGACCTACTCCTGGTCAAACTCGGCTCCGCTGGCAACATAACCAATATTGACCATGAAGCGGAGCTGGTTGAGATGGACCGGGGTTATAACCTGCCCCAGATAAGGGTTTTTATTGATAGTATTAAGGCAGCCGGGGAACAGCTCAGGCAGAATGCTAATCCGCGGCTGGTGCTGGAAGTGCTGATGCTCGGTATTCCGGGAAGGAGCGCTTTATAAATTATGGCTGAGATTGTTGGTATACGTTTTAAGAGAGCCGGCAGGGTTTATTACTTTGACCCGGCGGGCATTGATATGGAGGTGGAAGATTATGTGGTGGTCAAGACGGCTCGCGGTCTGGAGCTGGGACAGGTGGTTATTGCCCCTAAGCAGGTCTTGGCCAATGAGGTGACCGAGCCGCTAAAACCGGTAGTGCGCCGGGCAGAGCCCGAAGACATCGAACGGGCTAAAGATTTCGAGGCCAGGGAAGTCGAGGCTCTGGCTGAGTGCGGCCGATTGATAGAAAAGCTAGAGCTTCCCATGAAGCTGCTCGGCGCCGAATACAACCTCGACGGTAGCCGGCTTACCTTCTTCTTCAGCGCTACGGAGAGGGTTGATTTTCGGCAGCTGGTCAGGGAGTTAAACAGGCGTTTTAAGGTAAGGGTTGAGCTGCGCCAGTTGGGCCCCAGAGATGAGGCCAAGCTGGTGGGTGGCTTCGGGCGGTGTGGGCGTCCCCTGTGCTGCATGAGTTTCTTAACCGAGTTCTCGCCGGTTTCCATCAAGATGGCTAAGGAGCAGAACCTGCCGCTTAACCCGCTCAAGATATCGGGCGTTTGCGGCCGCTTGCTTTGCTGCCTGGCCTATGAGACCAAGCAGTACCATGCCATGAGGGATAAGTTACCCAAGCCGGGCCAGAGGGTGTCTACGCCTATGGGGGTGGCTAACGTGGTGGGGGGTAATCCACTCAAGGAAACGGTGCTGGTTGAGTTGGAAAGCCAGGTGACAGTGGAATTACCGCTCAGTGATGTTACCGTTGAGAGGCAGTCGCCTAAGAAGGATTAGCTTTTATTGGGGCAGGTATTTTTGCCACAGGCTCTGGCTCTGGCGGTAGCGGTAGGGTATGTAGAAGAAGCGGTCGCCGTGGGGTGGGGCCGGGGGGCGGAGTAGTTTCATGCCGGCTTCCCCGGGCGTTCTGCCTGCCTTACGCCGATTGCAGGGTATGCAGGCGCTGACCACGTTTTCCCAGAGGTGTTCACCACCCCGGTAGCGGGGGATAACATGGTCTAGGGTAAGCTGACTGGTCTGCTTGCCGCAGTACTGGCAGGTAAAGTGGTCGCGGTGGAAGATCTCGAGGCGGGTCAGCTTTCGCTGGGGGCGGGGACGCTTAATCATGTAGTCTAATCGGATTACCGAGGGCACGGGGAAGTCACGGGTGTTGGTATGGATAAAGCCGGAGCCGTTCTCCAGCATCTCCGCCTTGCCGCGGTCGAGCAGCACCACCGCTCGCCGCACCCGACATACATTTAGCGGTTCGTAGTTCTGATTAAGCACCAAAACGGGGAAATTTATCATGACTTAAAGGCTTTCTTAAAGCTAAACACCCCCATTGTAGCCAAAAAAGGCGTGCAGTGCAAATTAATGATTTAGCCGGGCTTCTTCTTGCGGGTTCTCTTTCGGCTGGCGGTGGCGTCGGTGCGGTAGTCAGGAGCGTTGATATTCCATACTACGCCGATTTTAGGGTCGGCCAGCCGTGAGCTGATAGGACTATCGATTTCATCCAAGGCGCAGTTGGTGGTCACCACGGTGGGCAGCTGGTAGTTATAGCGGTGATTGATAATCTGGTAGAGCTTCTCCTCGGCCCAGGGGGTGGTTGACTGCTTGCCCAGGTCGTCCAGGATGAGCAGTGGGGCGTTCTTGACCTCCTCGAAGAGCTGGTCGTAGGTCACCGGGCTCTCCGGGCTGAAGGTGGAGCGCAGGTGGTCGAGCAGGTCGGGCACCACCACGAACTTGACCGGCTGGCCCTCCTTGAGGCAGTAGTTGGCGATGGCCGCTGCCAGGTGGGTCTTACCGCAGCCGTTAATTCCCTGGAAGACCAGCCAGCCCTCTGGTGCTTTGGCAAAGTCAAGGGCGTTATCAAAAGCTTTCTTCAGATTCTCGCGCTGCTCCGGGGGCAGGTTGACCCGCTTCCAGTCGAAGCTTTCGAAGGTCATGTTCTGGAGCAGTTTGGCTTCCAGGCCGCTGTACTGCCGCAGGCGGCTCTGCTGCTCCTTCTCCCTTTTCTGCAGGGTGCAGGTGCAGGGCACGGTGCGGCTGTAGTCCGGCTTGCCTGACGGTGAGCGCGGGTGGACGAAGCCGGCCCCGTTGCAGACGGGGCAGGCTGGCTCCGGCGGTGCCTCTTTGGTACTTTTAGCGCTGGACCATGTGTCCATATTTTTGTTTGAGGTATCTGTCCGGGCCTGTCTTTTTAGTATCTCCCCGATGTGTTCCATCACTCCTGCCTTCGGCTGACCAGTTTTCCAGAATCCTGGCGATGTAGCGCCAGCTCCGCTTGTTGAGGGCCACCGCCTCGTTGATGGCGTCCACTATCCAGCTCTGGGGGTAGAGCTGCTCAGCGTCACGCAGCTCGTCGGCAATGAGAGGGGTGAGCATGCCGATGTTCTGCTCGTAGAGGCTGAAGATATCGGGCGGCTCGCTGGCGTCAACATAGGCCGGCCCCCTGGCCTTAAGCCCGGTTAGCTCCAGTTCGCCCTTTTCAATCCTGGCCGCGGCCTGCCGGTCCGACTCGGTGTTGAGGAAATAGATATCCTCTGGCTCACCGTCCCTATCTAGTTCCAGGTGAACTATGGTGCCCCGTTCAGCCGCCATTTTTAGGGCGCGGCGCAGCGCCTTATCGGGCGGCCCGCTTCCTTCCAGGCCGCTCATCAGGCTCTTACTAGCGGCCAGCTCCTTAAAGCTGGTAAAGCGGGGGTAGCCCCGCTTGTGATAGAGCGTCTGGAAGACGTGGAGGGTGGTCTTCAGTTCGTTGATATCGCTTATCTGGGGCAGCAGCTTGTTCAGGAAGAAATCGGGCACGGCGGTGAACTTCATTTTTGACGGGAAACCCTTAAACTGTTCCATATGAATTTACCCAGATTAAGCCTTTATAGCAGGCTCGGTTCCTGGTTGGGAATGTTCTCGAACTTGGCCATCCTCGGCTTGAAGAGCAGCTTTATGGTGCCGGTGGGGCCGTTGCGGTGCTTGGCGATGATGATATCCGCCGGCGGGGGGTAGCTTTCGCCGGGGTGCTCCCTTTCCCAGTCCTCTTTGCTGGGGTAGTAGTATTCGTCGCGGTAGACGAAGACGACGACATCGGCGTCCTGCTCGATGCTCCCGCTCTCACGCAAGTCGGAAAGTTGTGGTTCGTGCGATGCCCTTCCCTCCGGGGCACGGCTGAGCTGCGATACCGCCAGCAGGGGCACGTTAAGCTCACGGGCCAGGCCTTTGAGGGCGCGGGAGATTTCGCTGACCTCCTGGACGCGGTTGTCGAACCGCCTGTCCCCCTGCATCAGCTGCAGGTAGTCAACGATGATCAGGTCAATACCCTGCTCGAAGTGCAGGCGGCGGGCCTTGCTCCTCATCTCAACCACCCGCAGCTGAGGGGTATCATCAATATATATCTTGGCCTCGGAGAGCTGGCCGATAGCGTCCATAATCCGTTTTTCCTGCTCTTCGGTATGAAGACCAAGGCGGACCCGTCTGGAGTCGACCTCGGATTCGCTGGCCAGTATGCGCCATACCAGCGGCTCCCGCGCCATCTCCAGGCTGAACAGAGCCACGCAAGCCCCCTGCTCTACAGCGGCGTTTCGGGCCAGGCTCAGGGCCAGGCTGGTCTTGCCCATGCTCGGCCGGCCGCCGATGATAATCAGGTCGGAGCGCTGAAATCCGCCCAGGAACTCATCCAGCCCGGCGAAACCGGCGAGAACGTAGGGCAACCGTTCCCGGGGGGTGCCTGCCTCCTCGGGGGTGGTGGTCTCAAAGTATGTGTCCAGTACCTGGCGGATGTGGGTGAGGTCTCGCCGGCTGCGCCCGTGGCGCAGCCGGAAGAGGATATCCTCCGCCTGGTTCAGGCTGGCATTGACGTCGGGCTCGGCCCTATAACCAATATTTTGAATCTGCCCGGCGGCATCAATGAGGCGGCGCATTACCGCCAGGCGATAGACAATCTGGGCGTAGTCTTCGATATCGAGCGAGGTGGGGCAGGTGGCTATGAGCCGGCTTAAGAAAGCGGCGCCGCCGCAGGCCTCCAGCCTACCCTGGCGGTCGAGCTCCTGAGCCACCGTTATCTGGTTTATGGCTTCATCACGTTCGTAGAGCGCCAGGCAGGCATCGTATATCCAGGCGTTGCGCTCGGTGTAAAAAGGCGATTTATTCTCCAGTGCCACCAGCAGGGGGGCAACCTTGAAAATCGCCGACCCGTCGATGAGCAGGGAGCCGATTACGGCTTCCTCGGCGTCAACATCGTGCGGCGGCAGCTTCTCGTTGGTCATCTCTCAAGCCTTCTCCTTCTTGGTTGTCTTGGCTTTGGTGGTCTTCTTCGTTTTCTTGGTGGCCGTTTCTTTCTTGGCCGGCTTTTTTCCCTTGGTTGCCTTGGTTTCCTTCTTCTTAGTCGTCTTAGTCGCCTTAGTCTTCTTCTCGGCGGGTTCTTCCTTGGCCGGCTTCTTTTCCGCTTTCTTAGTCGCCTTCTTGGCCTTTTTGGCTGGCTTCTCTTCCTTGGCGGGCTCTTCCTCGATAACGTTGACCGTTATCCTGGGGGTGATGTCTTTGCCCAGCTTGATGGTCAGCTCGTAGCTACCGAGCTGGTGGATGGGCTTGTCCAGCTCAATCTTTCTCTTATCGACGACCAGCCCGGTGGCGCTCTCCAGCTCGGCGGCGATGTCAGCGCTGGTGATGGAGCCATAGAGCCGTTCTTTAGCGCCGGCGTGCGCCTTGAGGCTGACCTCTTTCCCTTCCAGCTGCTTGGCCAGCTCGACCAGTTCTTCATCGCTCCGGGCCTGGACCTTGTCGCTGGTCACCACCCGGCTCATTGCCTGGGGGCTGGCCAGGACGGCCAGTTTTCGGGGGATGAGAAAGTTACGGCCGTAGCCGTCGGCTACCTCCTTTACCTCGCCGGCTCTGGCTACATCGGGCACGTCTTGGAGGAAGACAACCTTCATAATCTCTCCCTTGTCTCATTATACTTCAGTTGGTGGCGGAGGGGAAGATGAAAAGAAACCAATTTTTGATTAGTCCAGGACGGTTTCCAAGTCGCGCTTCAGTGCGTCCTTGGGTTTATAGCCGACGATTTGCGATACCGGCTTGCCGTCCTTGAAGATGATGAGGTTGGGTATGGCCATTATGCCGTACTGGGCAGCGGTCTTGGCGTTCTGGTCGACATCCAGCTTGGCGATGGTCAGCTTACCGTCATATTCCTCGGCCAGCTCTTCCAGCACCGGCGCGGCCATGAGGCAGGGTCGGCACCAGGCCGCCCAGAAGTCCACCAGCACCGGTGTATTTGCCTTTAGTACCTTTTCCTCGAAGTCGACGTCAGTTACTGCTATTGGTTTGCTCACGATTTCCCTCCCTAATTATTCGGCATATATCCCGTTCTACCGTCTGTTTGGCTTGAACTATGGCATTCTTTATCGCTTTGGCCTGGCTGCGGCCGTGGGCGACGATGATAGTCCCGTTTACCCCCAGAAGACAGGCGCCGCCGTATTCCCTGTAATCGGCTTTCTTGGCCCAGGGACCCAGTCCGATTCCCTGGAGCAGCTCTCGCCCGCGGAGGTGATAGGCAGTGGCCATGACGTAGCCCACCTGGCGCGCCGCTCCCAGGAAGGTGTCGCCAATGCCCTCTATCGTCTTGAGCACGATGTTGCCGGTGAAGCCATCGGTAACGATGACGTCAGCAGTTGATTTGGCTATGTCCTGCCCTTCTACATTGCCGACGAAGTTGAGCCGGCTTTCTTTAAGCAGGTTATAGCTTTCCTGGGTCAGGCGGTTGCCCTTGGTCTCCTCTTCGCCGGTGCTAAGCAGGCGGACGCGCGGCGCCTCGATATCCATAAGGTACTTGACGTAGGTTGATCCCAGCTGAGCGAACTGGAGCAGGTGGCTGGGGCGGCACTCGGCGTTGGCACCGGCATCAATGAGTAGGGTGGGGGTGGCGGGGGTGATATCAAGGAAGCTGCCCAGGGCGGGGCGCTCCACGCCCTCTATCCTCCCCAGCTTGAGCAGCCCGGCACCTAACACCGCCCCGGTGTTGCCCGCCGATACAAAGGCCGAGGCGACGCCGTCCCTGACCAGGTTTACGCCGATGACTATTGAGGAGTTTGGCTTATTCTTCACGGCTCTCATGGGGTGCTCGTTGGGGGCGATGACCTCCTGGGCGTCGAATATCTGGAGGTTCAGCTTCTTTATATCGCGCCCGGCCAGCACGTGCAATACGGCTTTGTCGCCCACCAGGGCGATATCAACCCCGTGTTCCTGGACGGCCTTTATGGCTCCCTTTACTATCTCCCGCGGGGCGTTTTCGCCACCAGCGGCATCAACGGCAATCAGCATATCTTTCTCACCAACAATGTTAAACGTTTTGGTGCCAGAGGTCGCAGCGACCTCCCCACTGGGCCAGAATCTTTCCGTCGACGGAAAGCTGGGATATCTCGCACAGGGTAGGGCAGGCCTGGCATTGGAAGGAAGAAGTATGATAGTCTATCTCGCTGGCCCCGAACCCCTTGAACCTGCTTCTATTCTGTCCATTTGTCATCTCTTCGTGCACCAGCAGGGCGGCGCCTATCGCCCCCATCACCTCGTGGTAGGGGGGGACGGTAACCTCGGGGCCGAGCTCCTCCTGGAGCGCCTTGACGATGCCCTGGTTGAAAGCAACCCCGCCCTGAAAGATTATGGGGGGTTGTATATCCTTGCCCAGGCCGACGTTATTAAGGTAGTTGCGCACCAGCGCCTGGCACAGCCCGTAGACGATGTCCTCGGTGCAGTGCCCGCTCTGCTGTTTGTGTATCATGTCCGATTCGGCGAAGACGGTGCAGCGCCCGGCGATGTGCACCGGATTGGCGCTCTCCAGCGCCTTTCGGCTGAACTGCTCGATGCTCATATTTAGGCGCAGCGCCTGGTGGTCAAGGAAGCTGCCCGTGCCGGCGGCGCAGACCGTGTTCATGCCGAAGTCGGTTACGTTACCGTCGCGGATAATAATTATCTTGCTGTCCTGCCCGCCGATTTCGATGACGGTCTGGCTCTGGGGGAAATAGTGCAGGGCGCCTACGGCGTGGCTGGTAATCTCGTTCTTGACCAGGTCGGCGCCGACGATAACCCCGGCCAGAAAGCGGGCGCTGCCCGTGGTGGCCACGCCGCGGATATCCATGTCGGGGGGTATTTGCTCCTTTATCTGCCTTAAGCCCTGCTGCGTCATCTCGATGGGCTTACCGCGGGTGGGCAGGTAGAGGTGGGCAACCAGCTCGTCAACCTCATCAATTACGGCCAGCTTGGTGGTTACCGAGCCGACATCAATACCCAGATAGGCTTCCATTAGTTCTCCTAAGCATTAATATAATATTAAATTACGGGGCTTGGTTTGACAAGCACTTTTAGCCGTCTGCCCGGTCAAACTCTTCTTTGACTTTGGTAATTTTTTCCGGGCTGGCCGTCAGGTCGGCCACCGTCATCGCCAGCGCCTTGGCGGCGTCGAGCATCCCCTTGATGCCGGCATCGGAAGCCGCCGCTTCAGCGAACTCCGGAGAGTGTATGACCACCTCTTCGGGGGCAACGGCGATGGTGGGGTGGATGCCGGGCACTATTTGGCTGACGTTGCCCATATCGGTGCTGCCGACCCTACTGGCTCCGTAGAGGGGCATGTCGCGCCCCAGATAATTAATATTCTGCCGGAAGAGCTCGGCCAGCGTCAGGTTGTTGCGCAGCGGCGCGTAGACTGTCTGGCCCCAATGGTATTCCAGGCGGGCGCCGGTGGCGGCGGCGGCGCCGACAAAGCAATCCAGCACCTTCTCTTTTAGCTCATCCAGATAGGCGTTATCCTCGGCGCGCACCAGGAAGCTGCCGGCGCTGTGGGTGGGGACGACATTGGGTGCCTCTCCGCCGTCGGTAATAATGCCGTGTATGCGCGCCTTGTCCAGAACGTGCTGCCGCAGGGCGTTAATGGCGGCGAAGGATAGGAGCATTGCCTCCAGGGCGTTGATGCCGGCTTCGGGCCTGGTGGCGGCGTGGGCCGCCTTGCCGAAGAACTCGACCTCCAGGGTGATGCAGGCCAGAGCCTGGGTGGTGGCGCTGTCGTGCGCCCCCGGGTGCACCATCATGGCCACGTCTATATTGTTAAAGGCACCCCGCTCCGCCATTACCACCTTGCCCCCGTAGAACTCCTCGGCGGGCGTGCCGATAACCAGGACACTGCCCCCACATTTGTCGATGGCTGATTTAGAAGCCACGGCGGCACCGACGGCAGCACCGGCAATCAGGTTATGACCACAGGCATGCCCCAGCTGGGGCAGGGCATCGTACTCAGCCAGAATGGCGATAGCTGGTTTGCCGTTTCCGTATCTTCCCTGGAAGGCGGTGGGTAGTTCGCAGATGCCCCGCTCTATAGCGAAGCCGTTTTCTTCCAGGTACTGGGTGAGCAGGGCGGATGACTTGACCTCTTTAAAGCCCAGCTCGGGGTTGGCGTGGATTTTAAGGCTTAAATCACGGAGTTGGCGGCGGTGAGCCTCTACTTCTTTAATAACCGAGTCTTTTAGCGCTTTAATATCCAAGCTTCTCACCTTCCGACTGTTTTTCCATTATAGCTTAGTGCCGATATAATTTCTAGGTGAAGGCATTATCTCGAATACGTCGGAAAAACGGGCGTCAGCTATTGCATCCCAGCGCCTATTGTGGTATACTCTACACGGTACACCAAATTAGATAAGTTCTTGTTAAGTGGGGCAGAGAAACCCACTTTTTTGTTGTAGGGGGAAAATAGTCGGGCGGGAGGTAATATAAGCGGGGATGAAGAGCGAATTTATGCTGGCCATAACCCAGCTCTCGGCGGAGAAGAACCTGCCCAAAGAGGTGGTTCTTTCCGCCGTGGAAACAGCGCTGGTATCGGCTTACAAGAAGGATAGTTTTGCCCCTACCCAGGAGATTGCGGTCAAGATAGACCCTGCCACGGGACGGGTTAAGGTGTGGGCGGAAAAGACCGTCGTCGAGCAGCCTTCGGATACGCACCGCGAGATATCGCTGGCCGACGCGGCTAAGCTCAAGCCCGATGTCCAGCTTGACGAGGTGGTCATGGTAGAAGCCACCCCCCGCAACGCCGGGCGCATTGCGGCGCAAACGGCCAAGCAGGTTATCCTCCAGCGCCTCCATGAGGCGGAGCACAGCGCCATTTTCGAGGAATATTCCGATAAAGAAGGGGATATCGTCACCGGTGTGGTGCAGCGCATGGAGCCCCGACAGCTCTTCGTTGACCTGGGTAGAGCCGAGGCGATACTCCCCGCCGCCGAGCAGGTGCGCAATGAGAGGTATCGCATAGGCCAGAGGCTTAGGGTCTATCTTTTAGAGGTGGTACGAACGAGCCGGGGACCGCAGGTGGTTGTTTCACGCTCTCACCCCGATTTACTGCGCCGTCTCTTTGAGCTTGAGGTGCCCGAGGTTTTGAGTGGGGTGGTGGAGATTAAGGCAATCGCCCGCGAAGCTGGCTATCGCAGTAAGATAGCGGTGGCGGCACGCCAGGAGGGCATCGACCCCGTTGGTTGCTGTGTTGGGCTTCGTGGCATCAGAATACAGAATATTATGCGCGAGCTGAACGGCGAGAAGCTGGACGTGGTCTCGTGGAGCTCGGATACTGCAGCCTTCATTGCCAATGCCCTGAGTCCGGCGCAGGTACTGAGTGTGGAGCTGGATAAAGACAATGGGATAGCTACGGTGGTTGTCCCCGATAAACAACTCTCATTAGCCATCGGTAAAGAAGGGCAGAACGCCAGACTGGCGGCTAAGCTCAGCGGCTGGCGGATTGACATAAAGAGCGCCTCAATCGCTGAGGAAGAGAAGCTGGTCAAGGCCGCTGAGCTTGAGGCAGCAGCTGTGCCTGGCAAGGAGCCCGAAGAAGTAGTGCCGGAAGAAGCCCTGGTCCCTGAGGAAGAGGCTGTCCCCGAGCCTGAGCCCGAGCCTGTTCTTGAGACCGAGCTGGCGCCCCCCGAAACTGTTTTGAAGCCGCCGGTAGAGGTAGGGGCGGAGGCGCCTTCAAAACTTCGCTTTGCTGAAGACGTTTTGGGACCGGCTCCGACCAAGGCGACTTCCAAGTCAAAGAAGAAGAAAAAGAAGGGCGCCCCTGAGCGAAGTGCCGATGATGGTGTCAGAATCAGGAAGCAGCGCCGTGAGCGAGAAGTCTATGATGAGGAGGAGGGTGAGGAGTATTAGTTCACCTTCGGTTAAGCATATACCACAGCGGACCTGTGTCGCTTGTGGCCGAGTCAGACCCAAGCGAGAGCTGATTAGGCTGGTGCGGATTGCCGATGGCGGAGTGGAGGTGGATAGTAGCGGTAAGAAGGCGGGGCGTGGTGCCTATTTATGCTCGGCGGGGGATTGCTGGGTGGTGGGTCTTAAAGAAGGGCGGCTGGAGCATGCCCTGCGCACCGCCATCAGTCCCCATAATCGGGAACAGCTTATCAAATACGGGCAGGGACTGGGATAAGGAGCGATTTATTGGTCCAGAAGAGCAAATCAGGCGAACCAGAAGCAAAGCTGATCGAGATTCCTCACTCAATAGCCGTGAGGCATCTGGCTGAGCTGTTGGGAGTCAGCGCCGTTGACGTCATCAAACAGCTGATGCGAAACGGCGTTTTTGCCAATATTAACCAGGTCATTGACTATGAGACGGCGGCGGCGGTAGCGGTCAACCTTGGCTATGAAGCCCATCCCGAGGCCCGCACCACCCGTGCCGCCGAGAGCAAGCGCTATCAGCCTAAAGAGGAAGAGACTGGCGGGCTGAAACTACGCCCGCCGGTAGTTACCATTATGGGGCACGTCAATCACGGCAAGACCCGACTCCTGGACGCTATCCGCGAGACCAACGTGATGGATACCGAGGCCGGGGGTATTACCCAGCATATCGGTGCCTATCAGGTAGAGGTTGACGGGCAGAAGATTACCTTCCTCGATACCCCTGGTCACGAGGCCTTTACCGTGATGCGGGCTCGGGGCGCTCAGGTGACCGATATTACCATCCTCGTTGTCGCCGCCGACGATGGGGTAATGCCGCAGACCCTGGAAGCTATTGACCATGCCCGGGCGGCGGGAGTGCCCATCGTGGTGGCGATTAACAAGATTGATAAGCCGGAGGCTAACGTCGAGGCGGTTAAGCAGCAGTTAGCCGATGCCGGCCTGGTTGTTGAGGAGTGGGGTGGGGATGTGGTCTGCGTTTCCATTTCGGCCAAGGAAAAGACAGGTATCTCCGAGCTACTGGAGAACCTCCTGGTGGTGGCTGAGATGGAGGAGCTTAAAGCGGACCCGTCGCGCCCGGCGGTGGGGGTGGTTATTGAGGCCGAGATGGACAAGAGCCGGGGACCAATGGCTACGGTGCTGATTCAGACCGGAACGCTGAGGGTTGGCGATACTGTGGTCGTGGGCAGCACCTGGGGCCGAATAAGGGCGATGTTCAACGATGTGGGTAAGCGGGTGAGAAAGGCCGAGCCATCCATGCCGGTGGCCATCCTGGGTCTGGATAGCCTGCCTCAGGTGGGCGAGACCCTGAACGCCGTGTCTAGCGAGCAGCAGGCGCGGGCGGCGATACAAAAGCACCAGCAGGAGATGGCGCCCAGGGCGGTAAGTCTGGACAACCTCTTCGACCAGATAAACACCGGAGAGGTAAAGGAGCTTAACGTTGTTCTTAAAGCCGACGTCCAGGGCACTATCGAGCCGATAAGGAGCTCACTGGAACGGCTGGGCACGGATAAGGTCCAGGTCAGGATTATTCACAGCAGCAGCGGCAATATCACCGAGAGCGATGTCATGCTGGCTATTGCCTCCAAGGGGCTAATTATTGGCTTCGGCACCGGTATTGAAGCCGGGGCAAAACGCCTGGCTGAGGTTGAAGGGGTCGATATTCGCTCCTACGACGTCATCTACAACCTGGTGGACGACGTGGAGAAGGCGCTAAAAGGCATGCTGGAGCCGACCTATGTCGAGGTTATCGAAGGCAGGGCGGAAGTAAAAGCCGTCTTCACCAGCGGCAAGAAGCTGAAGGTAGCCGGCGTCGCCGTCAACGATGGCAAGGTGAGCCGCGGCGCTTCGGTGAGGGTGCGGCGCGGTGAGCAGGTAATAGTTGAATCTGAGGTCGCCAGCCTGAGGCGCTTTAAGGACGACGTTAAAGAAGTGTCTTCTGGCTACGAGTGTGGGGTGGGGCTCAAGGACTTTGAGGACTTTAAGGTCGGCGATATACTGGAATTCTACCGCAAAGAGAGGTCCAGCTAGGGGCCGGTTATGGCACGTCGCATAGAGCGGGTAAGCAGCCTCATGCGCCATGAGATTAGCGAGTTGCTACAGCGCGAGGTCAAAGACCCCCGACTGAGCAAGTTCGTCGCCGTGACCGAGGTTTCCACCTCCGCCGACCTGCGCTACGCCAAGGTATTCGTCAGCTGCATGGGCAGCGAAGAAGAAAAACAGGAGATGCTGAGCGGGCTCGAAGCCGCCTCCAACTTCCTGCGCAACCAGCTGTCGAAGCGCCTGCGCCTGCGCCGTATTCCCGAGCTGAGCTTTCACTGGGACGATTCTATCGAGCGGGGAACCCACCTTTTGCAGCTCATCGACGAGCTCAGCGCCGATACCCCTCCCGACCAGCATGGTGACCAGCGTGGACGGCATACTAAACATCAATAAGCCCTGGGGCCAGACCTCCTTCAGCATCGTTTCCCTGGTAAAGCGCCTGAGTGGAGAGAAGCGCGTGGGGCATGCCGGCACCCTGGACCCGGCGGCTACCGGTGTTTTGCCGGTCTGCCTGGGTCAGGGAACGCGTATTATAGAGTTCTTAGTGGAGGCGTCCAAGGCTTATCGGGCCGAGATAGAGCTGGGGGTGGCTACCGATACCCATGATGCCACCGGCACTGTTGTCAGCCGGGGAGACCCCTCCGGCATTAGTCGGGAAAAGTTACTATCGGCGCTCGACTCCTTTCGCGGCTTGATAGAGCAGACCCCGCCCATGTACAGCGCGGTCAAGCACGAAGGCAAGCCGCTTTATCAGCTGGCGCGCTCCGGTATCAAAGTAGCCAGGAAGAGCCGGAAGAGGTGGGTCTACCGCCTGGAGCTTTTGGACTGGCAGCCGCCCGTAGCTACCGTAGAGGTGGAGTGCAGCAAGGGCACCTATATCCGCTCGCTGGCCGATGACCTGGGGCAACTCCTGGACTGCGGGGGCAGCCTTAAAAGCTTGGTCCGTTTGAGGTGCGGCATCTTTACCATCGAAGACGCCATTACCGTGCCGCAGCTTGAAGAGGGTTTTCGCCACGGCTACTGGCAACAGTTTCTCTATCCCATAGACAGCGTGCTTTCGCAGTGGGGGGCGGTGGTGGTCGATGATGCCGCCGGAGAAGATATAAAAAACGGGCGTCCCCTGGCTCCGGAAGGCGCCGATAACCTGCCTCAGCCCGTTGAGGGCAATCGCTGCCGTGTCTATACCCGTGACGGTGATTTCCTGGCTATGCTTTGCTTCGACGGGGAAAAGGGGCAGTGGCAGCCGGAAAAGGTCTTTGCCACTACTGATAGATAGTATTCGCAGGTCTTGACAGCCTGCCTCTAAAGGGGTATAGTTCAACCGATACCAAGAAGGGGGTGATTTAGGTGCAGGCGTATTGCTTCAAGTGTAGACGTAAGGTAGATATACGGAATCCCCAGAAGGTTACCCTGAAGAATGGCCGGCCGGCAACGAGAGGGGTGTGCCCTTCCTGCGGGACAAAAGTATTCAGGATCGGTCAGGGCTAACCAGTCTGACCAATTACGTCGGCTAGAGGTGGAGTAAACAATCCTCTTCAGTATAAGTATCGAAGTTTAGCAGGAGTGTGAGCTCCTGCTTGCTGCGCCAAAGAGTTGCTTTGCTAGCCGTCTCTTGGGCCATAAATTCCAGCGAAATGTTACTGGCAGATGTTATTGGGTGTGGTTGGGCTTGTCTTTCCCCGTAAGTTTTGCTGTTGAAAAGGAGGGTAGTTAGACTTTGGGTAAAATAAATGTAGCCATAGTAGGAGTGGGCAATTGTGCCTCTTCCTTGGTTCAGGGTGTTCACTACTATGCGAAAGCCAAAGATAACGAATTCGTACCTGGACTTATGCATGTCAATCTCGGCGGGTATCATATCAGCGATATCAATTTCGTGGCCGCCTTCGATATCGATAAGAACAAGGTGGGCAAGGACCTGGCCCGCGCCATCTACACCGAGCCCAATAATACCTTTAAGTTTTGTGAGGTGCCCACTACCGGGGTTAAGGTTCACCGGGGCATGACTCACGATGGGTTGGGTCTTTATCTATCCAAGATAATAGACAAGGCGCCGGGCCCCACCGCCGATATTGTTAAAGTCCTCAAAGAGACCCATACCGATGTCGTGATTAATTACCTGCCGGTGGGTAGTGAAGAAGCCACCAAATGGTATATAGAGCAGGTTTTAGCCGCCGGCTGTGGCTTTGTAAACTGCATTCCGGTCTTTATTGCCCGCGAGAAGTACTGGCAGCAGCGTTTCGAGCAAAGCGGACTGCCGGTTATCGGAGATGACATAAAATCCCAGGTAGGAGCGACCATTGCTCATCGCGTTCTTACCCGATTGTTCGGGGACCGCGGAGTGAAACTGGAGCGGACCTACCAGTTGAACTTCGGCGGCAATACCGACTTCTACAATATGCTGGAGAGGGAGCGATTAGAGTCCAAGAAGATATCGAAGACCACTTCCGTTACCTCTCAGCTGGATTATGAGATGAGGCCTGAGGACATCCATGTCGGCCCCAGCGATTACGTCCCCTGGCTGCTCGACCGCAAGTTCTGCCATATCCGGATGGAGGGGCGCACCTTCGGTGACGTCCCCCTCAACCTGGAGCTTAAGCTTGAGGTCTGGGACAGCCCCAACTCGGCGGGGGTAGTCATCGATGCTATAAGGTGCTGTAAGCTCGCCCTAGACCGTGGACTTAAAGGGGCCTTGATATCTCCCTCGTCCTACTTCATGAAATCACCGCCGGTCCAGTACACCGATGACCAGGCTCGCCGAAATGTAGAAGAGTTTATCGCGGCTAATAAACCAGTGGAGACCACGCCCGTTTGATTGATTGGCCACGGAGGTTCGGGTAGGGCCGTGAAGATAGCTTTGGTTTCGCCGTACGATTTCGCCTATCCCGGCGGCGTCTGCATTCATATTTCCTGTCTGGAGCAGCAATTTACCCGGCTGGGCCACGATGTCAAGGTCATCGCCCCCGCCTCCAAGGCTATTTCCGGCTTCGGCGACCGCTTCATTCCCATCGGCCGGCCCCGCCCCGTCCCCACCAGCGGTTCTATCGCCCGGCTTACCCTTTCGCTGCGGCTCTCCTCCCGGATAAAAGAGGTCCTCGAGCGGGAAAGATTCGATATCATCCACCTCCATGAGCCCTTAATGCCCATGCTATGCACCACTGTGCTCCGCTTATCGAATACGGCAGTGGTGGGCACCTTTCACGCCACCAACGGCCGACCCGGTTATAATCTGGGGCGCCCAATTAGCAAGTTTTTCTTGAAGAGGTGGTTCCGCAAGCTCGACGGCAAGATTGCCGTCTCTAAACCGGCTATGGAGTTCGCCCACGGGTACTTCCCCGGATACTATAATATCATCCCCAACGGCGTCGATTTAGAGCATTTCTCCCCCGATGTAGCGCCAATTGAGGAATTCAAAGACGGCATGTTGAATATCCTCTTTGTCGGCCGTATGGAGAAGCGAAAGGGCTTGAACTACCTGCTCGACGCCTTCGGGCGGGTTAAGCAGGAATTACCCGATTCAAGGCTCATTGCCGTCGGTCCCGGCACCAGGCTGCAGCGCAAATACGAGAAGAAGGTGGCCAGGAGCGGTCTTAAAGACGTCGTCTTTGTCGGCTTTGCCAGTTATGAGGACTTGCCCCGCTACTATAAGACCGCCGATATTTTCTGTGCCCCCGCCACCGGTTCGGAGAGCTTCGGCATTGTTCTGCTGGAGGCGATGGCGTTAGCTAAGCCGATTGTGGCTTCAAACATAGAGGGTTATGCCGGCGTAGTAAGCGGCGGCGTTGACGGGCAGCTGGTGCCGCCGAAAGATAGCCAAAGCCTGGCTCAGGCACTGGTCTCTCTTCTGAAAGACGAACCGCGGCGGCGGGAGATGGGGGCTCAGGGGAGGGCTAAAGCCCTTAAGTTTGGCTGGGACGGTATTGCCCGCACTATCCTGGATTATTACCACCGGGTGCTCAGTGAACCGCCCTGGAAGAAAAGGTTTCCCCAGTCTAAAAAGGCGCCGATTTTAGTCTAAGCCAAAAGCGGGAGTAATGCCATTTCACAGAAATCAGGCTCTGACGCAGGTCTGTATCAGTTTCGCCGCAACATAGCCTACCGCCTTACCCGGCCGGTGGTGCTGGTTATAGCCCGGACACCGTTAACCCCCGATATTATAAGCTGGCTTGGCTTTGTCTTAATCCTGGGGGCGGCGGCGCTTATCATTACCGGGCACCCCTTTGCCGCCGGCTTTGTCGTGCTGGCGGCGGGCTTCTTTGATATCCTGGACGGGGCGCTGGCCCGCCACATCGGGCGGGTTACCCCCTTCGGCGGCGTCCTCGACTCCACCCTCGACCGACTGTCCGACGCAGCGCTTTTTGCGGCCATTCTGGTCTTCTTCGAAAAGACGCTGTGGCTGGTGTTGCTGGTCTTCCTGGCCTTTGTCAGCTCTCTGCTGGTGAGCTATATCCGTGCCCGGGCGCTGAACGCCGACCTGGAACCGGGGAGGGGAATCTTTACCCGTTCCGAGAGAGTCATCGTGCTGGCGCTGGGTCTGCTATTGAGCGGCCTGGATAACGCCCTGGTTATCGCCCTGGCTGTTATTGCCGCCTTTAGTTTCTTCACCGCCGGCCAGCGTTTATTTTATGCCTGGCGAGATAGCAAAAAGAAATAGCCCTTTTATTTTAGATAGTGTTTGTGTTATAAAGAAGGCTTGGAGGAGATAATGCCCGTTATCGCTATTCTCGGCGCCCAGTGGGGGGATGAGGGGAAGGGCAAGGTGGTTGACATGCTGGCCCAGCAGGCCAGGATGGTCGTCCGTTTTTCCGGCGGTGATAATGCCGGGCATTCCGTGGTCAACCCCTACGGCGAGTTCAAGCTGCACCTTATTCCCTCGGGCATCTTTAACAAGGATGTGGTCTGTATCATCGGCAACGGGGTGGCCATCAACCCTAAGGTTCTCATCGGTGAGATAGATAACCTTAATGAGCGCGGCGTGACTACCGACAACCTCTTCATCAGCGACCGGGCCCACCTGATTATGCCCTACCACCTTCTCCTCGACGGACTGGAGGAGAAGGCGCGGGGGGGCAAGGCCATAGGCACCACCCTTAAGGGAATCGGCCCTGTCTTTGCCGATAAAATAGCCCGGTTGGGTATCAGGGCCGGCGACCTCCTGGACAAAGAAGCGCTGCGGGATAGGCTGACTACCATAATCGACTACAAGAATACTATCCTGACAAAGGTCTATAAGGCAAAGCCCCTGTCGCTGGATGGGGTCTATGAGCAATATTGCCAGTACGGCGAGCGCCTGGCGCCTCATATATGTGAGACTACCATTATGCTCAATGAGGCAGTAAATAAGGGGGAGGTGGTGATACTGGAGGGGGCTCAGGGCGCCCTGCTCGACCCCGATTTCGGCACCTACCCTTATGCCACCTCTTCGTCGCCGCTGGCGGCGGGGGCCTGCCTGGGTGCGGGCTTGGGTCCAACCAAGCTCGACCGCGCTGTGGGCGTCTATAAGGCCTACTGCACCCGTGTCGGCGGCGGCCCCATGCCCACCGAGCTGCATGACGAGACCGCCGAGCTGATCCGGGAGAGGGCGCATGAGTACGGCACCACCACGGGGCGGGCGCGCCGCTGCGGCTGGCTTGATGCTGTTGCCGCCCGCTATACTAGTCGAATCAACGGCCTGACCGGGGCGGTGATCACCCGCCTCGATATCCTCGACATCCTGCCCAGCCTCAAGATATGCGTCGGCTACGAGCTGGACGGGAAGCAGATTGGCTATTTCCCGGGCGACATCGCGGCGCTGGCGCGCTGCAAGCCCATCTATGAGGAGCTGCCCGGCTGGCAGACCGACACCACCAGTATTCGGGGTTACGACCAGTTGCCTGAAGCCGCCCGTAACTATATATCACGGATTGAAGAGCTTATCGCCTGCCCGGTCAACCTGGTCAGCGTGGGGCCGGGGCGGGAACAGTCTATCGAAAAGACGCCTATCCTTTAGTTAGTGCCGGGTATTGGCTATGAACAGGGCACCATTCGATACTACAATGGCGGTAGAGAAGGCTGGTTACCATGGGCAGTCCCGCCTCTAGGGCGAGCGCACGGCTGCGCTGGGCGGCCCGTATTCTGAGCCTCGTCTCCCTGGCGGCCTTTATTATTACCTTTAGCTGCATAACGAGCCCTGCCTGGTTTCTCCTGGTTCTTGTTCCCGTAATTTTCTTGGCGGCTGCCGCCTGGTTTTGGTCTATCCCCGGCGGTGTTATTATAATAGCGGGCAGCGTTATCGCCCTTGTTAACATAGTGCCCATGAACTACGACACCTTTTACCTCATGGCGCTCGTCGTGCCCTGGATAATTTTTGGTGTAGCTGGTATCCTGTATCTAGTATCGGGCTGGTTACGGCGAAGGCGCCCGTCTTAATAGCGGAGGATTCAAATGGCAACGGTGAGAACGGCTACCGAGCAGGATATACCGCGTATACTGGAGCTTTACCAGGAGCTGACCGGTGAGCGCCACGACCTTACCCGGCATGAGACAGAGCCGGTTTTTGCCGAGATTAGCTCAATGCCTGGCCATGAGCTTCTGGTGGCTGAGGAAGGCGGGGCGGTGGTCGGTACCATGGTGTTCTTAATCGTGCCCAACTTCTCCCACGGCGCTCTTCCCTGGGCCATTGTGGAGAACCTGGTCGTTGACGCCGCTCACCGCCGCCGGGGGGTTGGTCGAGAGCTCATGGACTATGCCCTCGCCCGCGCCCGTGAGGCTGGCTGCTACAAGCTACAGCTAATGAGCAGCACAAAACGCCGTGAGGCTCACTGGTTCTATAAAAAGCTGGGCTTTAAGACCTCTGCTTACGGCTTCCGCATGTATCTCTAGAGGAGGGGCGCAGCAATCTCCCCTTTACCTCACCTTGCCAACGTGCGTTTGTTGTCCCAACCTGCCTTCGCCGAAGCGGCTACGCGCAGGCAGGCCCAGCCCGCCCTAATGAGTAAACTCCTTAACCTGGGGGTACGTTACCCCACCCCCATTTTGTCATTCCCGCCCCGTATCGGTTTACGGGGTAAACTCCAGCGGGAATCCAGCCTCTCTACTCTACCCCTGTCATTGCGAGGAGCGCAGCAACGAAGCAATCCCAAGGCTTAATGAGGAATCTTAGAAGGCGTTGGATGAGGTTTAGTAAAAATCTCTAAACCGGCAGGTCTATGGTGTAGTTCTTCAGCGTCTCTTTAATGGTGTCCGCTGACTTTTGACTGACCTCAACCAGGGGCAAACGCGGCTTACCGACATTGAAACCGATGTGGTTGAGGGCGTATTTGAGTGGGGTGGGGTTAGGTTCGACGAATAAGGCGTCCACCAGCGGCAGCAGCTGGCGGTGGATAGCCGCCGCTTCGGCGAGCTTGCCGTTAAGTATATTATCCATCATCTTTTTAATCTGCTTGCCTACTAAATGCGTAGCCACGCCGATGGTGCCGTAGCCGCCCAGGGCCATGATGAGAAAGGTGTCATTGTCATTGCCGCTCCAGATGAGAAAGTCCTTAGCGTTATTGAGCGTCTTAGCCACGTGGCCCATATCGCCGCAGGCCTCCTTGACGCCGACGATGTTCTTTATCTGGCTTAATCTGACCATGGTCTCCACCGACATGTTGATAACCACCCGCGAGGGTATGTTGTACATTATGATGGGCAGGCTGGTATTCTCGGCGACGGTCTTGAAGTGTTGGTAGATGCCCTCCTGGGTAGGCTTGTTATAGTAGGGTACGACCAGCAGGCAGCCGTCGACACCGATTTTCTCCGCCTTCTGGGTGGCTTCCACGGCTTCGGCGGTGCTGTTAGAGCCGGTGTAGGCGATGATTGTCCCGCGCTTGCCTAACGCCGATTTCACCTCGCTGAAGAGGCGCATCTCCTCCTCCCAACTGAGCGTGGGCGATTCACCGGTGGTGGCGGCTACCACCACACCGTCGCTGCCCGAATCAATTAAAGCCAGGGCTAACTTTTTAGCCTGCTCATAGTTAACCGCCCCCTTTTCGTCGAAGGGGGTTACCATAGCCGTCAGTAGTCTGCCCAGTTCCTTCATTTCGCTATACCTTCCCGGGATGCAGCCAGTCCCTCTTAATCGTCTCCTCGGCAATCTGGACGGTGTTGAGCGCGGCGCCTTTGCGCAGGTTGTCGGCGACAACCCACATCACCAGGCCGTTGGGGTGGGAGGCATCGTGGTGGATGCGCCCGACGAAGACCTCGTCGGTGCCCGCCGCTGACCAGGGCTGAGGGTAGAGGCTGATGGCCGGGTCGTCCAGTATCTTTATCCCCGGTGCCTGAGCCAGAATGCGCTTGGCTTCATCGGGAGACATTGGCTGGGAGAATTCTATATGTAAGGCCTCGCTGTGCCCGATAAATACGGGCACGCGGACGCAGACCGCCGAAATGGCGATATCGGGGGCATGCATTATCTTCTTGGTCTCCTCCACCATCTTCCACTCTTCCTTGGTGTAGGCGTTATCCAGGAAGACGTCTATCTCAGGCAGTATGTTAAAGGCTATCTGGTGAGGATAGACGTGGGGGACGGTGGTCTGCCCACCTAATACCTGCTTGGCCTGCTCCGTCAGCTCCTCCACCGCCGCCGAGCCTGTGCCTGATACCGCCTGGTAGGTAGCCGCCACAAGGCGCTTGATGGGGTTGACCTTGTGCAGTGGGTTCAGCGCCACCACCATTTGTATCGTGGAGCAGTTGGGGTTGGCGATAATCCCCTTGTGCCACTTGATATCTTTGGGGTTGATCTCGGGCACCACCAGCGGTACCTTGGGGTCCATGCGCCAGGCCGAGCTATTATCAACGACCACGGCCCCCGACTGGGCGGCTATGGGTGAGAAGTAGCGGCTAATCTCCGCCCCCGCCGAGAAGAGGGCGATATCTATCTTCTTGAACGACTCGGGGGTTGTCTCCTTGACTACCACCTCGTCATGGTTGACGAACATCTTCTTGCCCGCAGAACGGTCTGAGGCCAAAAGCTCTATAGA
Source organism: uncultured Dehalococcoidales bacterium (assembly GCA_964396645.1). Taxonomy (GTDB): domain Bacteria; phylum Chloroflexota; class Dehalococcoidia; order Dehalococcoidales; family BS750m-G39; genus E44-bin88. The sequence continues at coordinate 14,935 of CAYNFV010000001.1, read as the reverse complement.
GTCCATGGGGAAGTCGCGCTGCTCCAGGACCTTGATGAACTCCTGCCCCACCATTCCGGTGGCGCCGACTATAGCTACTCTAAATCCCTTCTTCATGCCTTCTCCAGACCGAGCAGGGCATCCAGCCCGAGGATTAGACCCTTTTTCTTGACCACTTCCTTAACGGCGAGCATAACGCCGGGCATATAGCACTCGCGGCCACTCGTATCATGGCGGATGCTCAGCGTTTGCCCCGCCCCTCCCAGGATTACCTCCTGGTGAGCCAGTAAGCCCGGCAAACGCACGCTGTGAATACTGACACCTTCAACCTGCTTCCCCCGACTATCCGATTTCTCCCCCGGTGGCGGGGTCGAGAACGGCTTGCCCCTGGCTTGAGCCATGGCTTTGGCCGTGGCCAGGGCGGTGCCCGAAGGCGCATCCAGCTTGCGCTCATGATGCAACTCTATGATTTCGGCGTGGTCAAGATATTTGCCGGCTATCCTGGCCAGGTGCATCATCAGCACCGCGCCCAGGGCGAAATTAGGCGCTATTACTATTCCCACCCCCCTGGCTTTCGCCAGGCGGTCGATTTCTTTGATATCTTCGGCGGCCAGTCCGGTGGTGCCGATTACCAGGTTAACGCCGTGCTCGGTTGCCCGGTGAACCAGGGGCATAACGGCGTTGGCGGTGCTGAAATCTACCACTACCTCCGGCTGGCAGCTGGTGAGGATGGGTTCAAGCTCAGGGGAAAGGGGAACTCTGCCCGAGCCGTCGGGTAGGGGCAGGTGGTCTTCAGTCGCCTTGGTGTCGGTAGCGCCTACGATTTGCATCTCGGTTTCACGGCAGAGGGCGTTAATCAAGGTCTGCCCCATCTTTCCCAGCGCGCCGTGAACGGCTACCCTTATCGGCTTCATCGCCGGCGTCCTCTGTCGGGCCCCCGGTTGTGGAAGCCGCCTTGATTTCGGGGAGGGCGGGAATCGCGCTGTGATTTGAAGGGGTAGTCTTTAGACGGCCCGCCTTGCGGGCTGGCTCCGGGTGCATCGGACTCCTTTTCGAAGACCGCCCGTCGCGACAGGTTTACCCGTCCCATATCGTCGATGTTGATGACCTTGACCGTAACCTCGTCGCCGATTTTAACCACGTCCTCCACCTTATCCACGCGGTAGTCCTCCAACTCGCTGATGTGAACCAGGCCCTCTTTGCCGGGGAGAATCTCCACCATAGCGCCGAAGTTCAATATCCGCGTCACCTTTCCCGTGTAGGTGGCACCGACCTCTACCTCCTTGGTCAGGCTTTCGATAATCTCGATAGCCTTGCGGGCCGATTCCTCGTTAGTCGCGCCGATAATAACCGTGCCGTCATTATCAACATCAATGGTCGTCTTGGTTTCCTCGATAATTGCCCTTATCGTCCGGCCGCCGGTGCCGATGACGGCGCCGATTTTATCGGGGTCGATGGTTATCTTATACATTCTAGGAGCGTATTTACTCAGCTCGGGCCGGCTGGCGCTTATGGTCTTTTCCATCGTCTCCAGTATGTGCAGCCGCGCCTGGCGGGCTTGTGGCAGGGTCTTCTTCATCACTTCCAGGCTTATGCCCTTGAGCTTGGTGTCCATCTGCATGGCGGTGACGCCCTTGGCCGTGCCGGCTATCTTAAAGTCCATATCGCCGTAGTTATCCTCTATGCCTTGGATGTCGGTCAGAACCACGTATTTGCCGTCCTCACCGCTGACCAGCCCCATGGCGATGCCGGCCACGGCGGCTGTGGTCGGTATGCCCGCGTCCATAAGCGAGAGGCTTGAGGCGCAGACGCTGGCCATAGAGGTGCTGCCGCTGGAGCTTAATACCTCGGAGACGAGTCGTATGGTGTAGGGGAAGTCCTCGGCTTTGGGCAGTATCGGCTCGATGGCTCGCTCCACCAAAGCCCCGTGCCCGATTTCACGCCGCCCCGGCGAGCCGATGCGCCTGGTCTCGCCAGCGGAGAAGGGAGGGAAGTTATAATGGTGGATAAATCTTTTCTTTTCCTCGATGCCCAGTCCGTCGAGCGGCTGCTCCTTGCCCACCGAGCCCAGCGTGGTTATGGTCAGGACCTGGGTCTGTCCCCGGTTAAAGAGAGCCGAGCCGTGGGTGCGGGGCAAGAGCCCCACCTCGCAGCTGATGGGCCTTACCTCGTCCAGACCCCGCCCGTCGATGCGCTCCCCCTTATCGAGGAGGTGGCCCCTTATTTCAGCCCTGATGCGGCTGTCCAGGGCGCTGGCTATATCCTCTTCGGCAAAGGTCTCGCCGAGGCTCTCCACCAGCTCTCTTTTAAGCTCGCTGAGGGCATCTTCTCGCCGTGACTTATCCGGCTGCTTTAAGGCCGGGACCAGTTTCTCGTCGACTATGGGCGCGATGGCTGCCAGCGCCTCGGGGTTGACCTCGCTCTTGGGCGCTTCCAGCTTGGGCTTGCCGCGGGCCTGCTGGAGCTGCTCCTGGAGCTTGATGATGTCCTGGTTGGTCTGGTGCCCCAGCTCTATGGCCTTCATTACGATATCCTCCGGTGCCTCTCTGGCGCCGGATTCTACCATCACGATGGCTTCTCTGGTACTGACGACGACCATATCCAATTGGCTGTCCTCCAGCTGGGCCAGGGTCGGGTTTATGATAAGCTCGTTATTTATGTAACCGATATGAACGGCGCCTATAGGACCGTCGAAGGGTATCTCTGATATTGACAGCGCCGCCGAGCCGCCGATAACGGCCAGTATATCGGGGTCGTTTTCCTGGTCGGCGGAAAGGACGGTAATGATAATCTGTATATCGTGGCGCCATTCCTTGGGCAGCAGCGGGCGTATGGGGCGGTCGGTCTGACGGCTGGCCAGGGTTGCTTCCTGGCTGGGACGCCCCTCGCGGCGGATAAAGCCGCCCGGAATCTTGCCGGCGGCGTAGAGCCTCTCCTCGTAATCAATGGTCAGGGGCAGAAAATCTATGCCTTCCCGGGGTTCGTCGCTGGTACAGGCGGTGACCAGGACTACGGTATCCCCGTAGCGGGCGGTTACCGCCCCGCCGGCCTGTCCGGCCAGCTTGCCGGTGTCGATGATAAGCCGCCTCCCCCCAACCTCACACTCAAAAGAATTAGGTGATATCAATAGCCTCTCCCCAAATTTACTTACGTAGACCGAGACGGGCAATCAGGCTGCGGTATCGGCCGACATCCTCTCGACTCAAGTAGGCGAGTAGCCTTCTTCTCTGTCCCACCAGCTTCAGCAGCCCCCGTTGCGTGTGGTAATCGTGTCGATTGGCCATCATGTGCCCGGTCAACTGATTTATCCTTTCGGTGAGCAAGGCTATCTGAACTTCAGTAGAGCCCGTATCTCCTTCACGGAGCCCGAATTTGCTTATGACTTCGGTCTTCTTCTCTTTTTCCAAGTTTACAACCCCTCTGTGGCCACTTTATTTTTCCAGATTCAGGATAGTCTGAATCAACCGATTATAACACAACCAGTGACGACTGTAAATTTAGCCGTTTTGAATTTAGTCCTGCTTGACTTTACAAAAAATAGTGGTTATAGTTATGGCTGTAGTCGAAACCTTGGATAGCGTTGCTTCCCAGCTTCACCTCTGCCTAGCAGGGGACCCTCGGGGTAAATAGTATTACAAGCTATAGGTCCGACGAAGGGTTTTAGAGCCAGGAGACTGCAACCAGGACAAGGGACTAACAAAATATGAGGAGGAGCAGTAAATGGCTCTGGAAGACAAGACCCTCGTATGTCGCGACTGCGGGCAGGAGTTCGTTTTCAGCGTCGGTGAGCAGGAGTTCTACCAGTCTCACGGTTTGCAGAACGAGCCCTCTCGTTGTCCGGAGTGTCGGGCGGCCAGGCGGAAAGAGCGCTTTGGTGATTACCGGCAACCGCGGCAGATGTTCACCGTAACCTGTGCCGAGTGCGGCGTCGAAACCACCGTGCCTTTTGAGCCCAGAGAGGGGCGCCCGGTCTATTGCAAAGAGTGTTACGCTAAGCAAAGAGAAGGCAGTTAAGCCTTCGTTCTATTTATCAGCTATATATACCATGAATGTCGGGACCTGTCGGGTCAAGCTCCGCTTCCCCGAAAACCACTCGCTTAAGGGTAAGCGGCAGATATTGAAGTCCATTGTTACCCGCCTCAGGAGCAAGTTCAACGTCTCCGTGGCCGAGGTGGACGATAACGACCTCTGGCAGCTGGCCACGCTGGGCATTGCCTGCGTCAGCAATAACAAACGATACACCAACGAAGTCCTCTCCAAGGTGGTGGACTTTATCGTCAACGGCCGCTTTGAGATAGAGATAGTGGACTATGAGATTGAGATTCTCCCCGTCAGTTGAGCGGGGCTAGCCGTGGATACGGCTGCCTTTCTGCATCACCTCGCCAGTCAACCCGCTTATAGCGGCCAGATAGCTCATCGGGAGCCTATCCCCCGACGCCAGGCCAGGTGCGCCGAGCTGGATAAGCCCCTGGAAGCTGCTCTTGAGGAAAACCTCACCCGTCACGGCCTGTTGCCCCTCTATACCCACCAGGCGGAGGCCATTAACCACGCCCGCCGGGGCCAGAACGTGATGGTGGCCACCTCCTCGGCCAGCGGCAAGACCATGTGCTATAACGTCCCCGTTGTGGATATGCTTATAACCCAGCGGGGCGGCTGTGCCCTCTACCTCTTCCCGACCAAGGCCCTGGCCCAGGACCAGCTGCGTACTTTACATGAGCTCTTCCATCCCCGACTTTTGTCTACCGGTGACTTCGCCACCTTCGACGGCGACACTCCAAAAATTGAACGGGGTGATATCCGCAGACGGGCGCGGCTCATCCTGAGCAACCCCGATATGCTCCACGTGGGCATACTGCCCAACCACCAGCAGTGGTCCCGGCTGCTGCGAAGATTAAGGTACGTGGTGGTTGACGAAGCCCATATCTACCGCGGCGTCTTCGGCTCCCACGTGGCCGACGTGCTCCGCCGCCTGCGGCGCTTATGCCGTTTCTACGGCGCCAGCCCCCAGTTCATCTGCTGCTCGGCGACCATCGCCAACCCCGGCGAGCACGCCGAAAAGCTGGTGGGCTTGCCCTTCAGCGTGGTCGATAACGACGGTTCCCCCCACGGCGGCAAGGAATTCGTCTTCTGGAATCCGCCGCTCATCGACAAGGCCAGGAGCGTGCGCCGCAGCGCCAACGGCGAGGCGGCTAACCTCTTCGCCGAGCTGGTAAGCCAGACTATCCGCACCCTGACCTTCGTCCGCACCCGCCAGCTGACCGAGATTATCTATAACTACACAAGGCACAGGCTGGCTGAAATCGCCCCCGGTCTATCAAAGAAAATCAAGCCCTACCGGGCGGGCTACCTCCCCGAGGAGAGGCGTAAGATAGAAAAAGAGCTCTTCAGCGGGCAGCTGTTAGGGGTGGTGGCGACCACGGCGCTGGAACTGGGCATCGACATCGGCGACCTGGAGGCTACCGTGCTCACCGGCTATCCGGGGAGCATTGCCAGCACCTGGCAGCAGGCGGGTCGAAGCGGGCGCAGTAAAGAGAAATCATTGAGCTTTCTCATCGGGCTGGATAACCCCCTCGACCAGTATTTTATGCGCCACCCCGAGTCATTTTTCGGCAAGAGCTTCGAGAACGTACTGGTCAACCCCGATAACCCCTATATCCTGCGCGCTCACCTCGTCTGCGCCGCCTGGGAGCTGCCCCTGACCGACCTGGACGAGGAGTTCTTCGGCCCGGCTTTGTTTCCGGAGAGAAAAGAGCTGGAGGAGCAGGGGCTGCTGCGGGAAGTCAGGGGTCGCTGGCACGTCGTCCCCTCCATCGCTTACCCCGCTGAGGGGATAAATATCCGCGCCTCCGGCGAGAACTACGCCATTATCGACACCTCCAGCGGCTCGCTTTTGGAGACCATTGATGCCAGCACGGCACTGTTTTTCATCTTTCCCGGCGCTATCTACCTGCACCAGGGGGAGTCCTATCTGGTCGAGGAGCTAGACCTTCAGGCGCGCACCGCCTACGCCAAGCCGGTAGAGGTCAACTACTATACCCAGGACAAAGAGCTTACCGACCTCCATATCATTAAGGTCCTCAAGGAAAAGGAATGCCGCGGCACCAAGGTCTACCTGGGTGAGGTCGAGGTCACCACCCGCGTTGTCGGCTTCAAGAAGAAGGCGCAGTTCACCGAGGAGGTCATTGGCGAAGAGCCCCTCGACCTCCCCCCGATGCGCTTTCCCACCATCGCCCTCTGGTTCGACCTGCCCAAGGAAGCGGTGAAGCGGCTGGACGAAGATGACGTTGGTCTCGACTTCGCCGGCGGGCTGCACGCCGCCGAGCACGCCGCCATCGCTATCCTGCCCATGTTTGCCCTCTGCGACCGCAACGATATCGGCGGCGTATCCACCCCCCTCCACCCCGATACGGGTAAGCCCCAGGTCTTCATCTACGACGCCTATCCCGGCGGCATCGGCATCAGCGAGAAGGGCTTTGACCTGGTTGAGGAATTGTGGCAAACTACATTGAAGGCGATTGAGGAATGCCCCTGCGAAGACGGTTGCCCCAGTTGCGTCCAGTCGCCCAAGTGCGGCAATAATAATAAGCCGCTGGATAAGAAGGCGGCGCAAGTACTATTGGAGGGGCTGCTGGCTAAAAAGGAGTAAGATTGGCCGATATCGAAAAAGCCTTAAAACCGAGCCGCGATAGCTGGTTCAAGCGGGCGATGAGCCTCTTCGACCGCGCCGCCGTTGACGAAGCGGTCTGGACAGAGCTGGAAGAGCTGCTCATCTCCGCCGACGTCGGCTTCGGCACCACTGAAAAACTGCTGGAAAGGGTGAAGCAGCGGGCTAAAGAGGAGAAGTTCAGCGAAGGCTCGGCGGTGCGGGAGGCTTTACAGCAGGAGATGGTCAAAATCCTTACTATCGAGGTCCCGCCGACGGCTCCTCAATCACCGCCCAGGGTGGTGATGGCGGTGGGCGTCAACGGCAGCGGCAAGACCACCTCTATCGCTAAGCTGGCTTATAAAGCCAAGAAAGAGGGGAAGAAGGTTATACTGGTGGCGGCGGATACCTTCCGGGTGGCGGCTATCGACCAGCTCAGAAAGCTGGCCGAGAAAGTCGGCGTTGATGTCGTCGCCCACCAGCCAGGTGGGGATGCCGGGGCGGTGGTCTTCGACGCGCTGGAGGCGGCGCGCAGCCGTAACGCCGACGAGGTGATTATCGATACCGCGGGCCGGCTGCACACCAAGTTCAACCTGATGGAAGAACTGAAAAAGATTAGGCGGGTGGCGGCTAAGGTTGATGACACCGCCCCCCACGAAGTGCTCCTGGTGCTCGATGCCACCACCGGTCAGAACGGCTTAACTCAAGCCAAGCACTTCACCGAGGCGGTGGGTGTAACCGGCCTCTTTCTGGCCAAGCTGGATGGTACGGCTAAGGGGGGTATAGTGCTGGCTATCTGTGATGAGCTCAAGATACCCATCCTTTTCGTCGGCGTTGGCGATGGGCTGGAAGATATGACCCCTTTCAACGCCGAGGGCTTTGTGCGAGCATTATGCTCCTGATTATAGGAGGTAGCCTTTGATTACCATATCTATAAACCCGATAGCCTTTGCCATAGGCTCGTTAAGCGTCCGGTGGTATGGCATTATGATTGCCCTGGGGGTGCTGGTGCTGGTTTTGTGGATGCTGCGGGAGGTAAAGCGGGGGGCTAAGCTCTCTTATGATACTATTATTACCGCTGCCCTGGTGGCTATTCCCTCGGCAATAATAATATCAAGATTACTCTATGTTATCGATAGGTGGGTTTATGTTGGGGACCCGGGGCCGCTCTGGGGTTTTGAAGGCCTGACCATCTGGGGTGCGGTTCTGGGCGCCACCCTGGGTATCTGGGTTTACAGCCGGTTTACTAAATTTCCCTTCGGTCACTTCATGGACCTGGTGGCATTGCCTACCTTATTGGCGCAGGTAATAGGTAGGGTGGGTTGCACTATAAACGGCTGCTGCTATGGTGCCGAAGCACCGTCCTGGCTACCCTGGTCGGTGGTCTATACACATTCCGAGAGCTACGCCCCTCTGGGGGTAGCCCTTCACCCCACCCAACCTTACGAGATTGTCTTCCTGCTCATAGCCTTCGGCGTATTGTTCCCCTTGAGGAAGAGGTTTAAGCCCGAAGGCTCGCTCTTTCTCATCTATCTCAGCGTATATTCCGCATGGCGGGTGGGCGTCGGTTTCCTGCGGCACGGGACACCCTTCCTCTTCGGCTTGCAGCAGGCGCAGGTGATAGGCATAATCATCCTGCTTATCGTTATCCCGATACTCATCTGGCGCACGCGCTGGGTGGAGAAGGGTGAAACCGCGGCTTAAAGGTAGGCCGGATGCCTAAAGCTCTTCCGAGGCGCAGATCTTCCACTCGCCGTCCACCTTGACCACGTCATAGGTATAGTGCCGGTCGGGCAGGACGGGGATTTTGAGCTTTATCTGTATGACCACTATTCCTTCGGGGGTTATGACGGGCTCCGCTTCCTCTTCCAGTTCCAGGGTGACGCCGGCGGCTTCCATCTGGGCAATCTCACCGGGGACTTCGGCGGCTCTTTGCTGTCGGTAGGATTCCTCTAAACAATCCAGGACGCCTTCTACGTCATAGGCGTTGAAGGCTTCCCAGTAGTCGTAAACGACCTGCCTGGCGGCGTCTATTTCCCCTTGGGAGAGAGCGGCGGCCACTGAGCCGTCGTCAGTTGGGGCACCATTGTCCGTCGGCGCACCATTGTCCAGCGGCTCGTCGGCTGCCTGCCCGCAGGCGGCAAATAATATCAGAATAGGAATCAATAGGAAAATGAGCGTTAGTTTCATGATGGCCTCCGTTAATATACCTAGTTAGTTAGAATACATAGTAAATCTAGGTATATTTTAACGACTGGTCATCATTTGTCAAGTGTGGTAGTTAAAGTGAGTTAAAGGTAGGTATAGTAATATTAGCTCTTTGGTTGGGGAGCATAGGGGGTATTACTTGCCGATTCGCCGACGACGGGCGTTTTTCTTGGCCTTCAGGCGTGCGGCTTCTCTCTTGGAGACGAAATGACGTCGTGATTTTGCCTCCCGCAGGACGCCGTCCATCTGCACCATCCTCTGGAAGCGCTTCAACAGGGAGTCTTCGGTTTCACCTTCACGTTTGGATACTTTCAACGGCATAATAAATCAACCCATTCTAGTAACACACGTAGGCCAGGTATTCCCCGGCCTACGTATGTTTTTTAGCTCAGAATGAACTTATCGGTTCGTTCTAATCTTGTTGTAGCACTCGCTACAATATACCGGTCTGCCTTCTCTCGGCTCGAACGGGACTTCGGTTTCCTTACCGCACTCGGCGCACGTCGCCGGGAACATCTGACGCCGGGACCTGTAGCCGTAGCTATCATTACCGTAGCGTTGTGCTTTCCTGGCTTCGCGGCAGGCGGGACAGCGCTTGGGCTCGTTGGTGTAGCCCTTGGATTGGAAGAACTCTTGTTCCTCGGCGCTGAAGGTAAACTCGGCTCCACAGTCGGAGCACTGGAGTTGCTTGTCCTCAAAACTCATTGAATGACCTCCTCTCTTGTTATTAGTTGGCTAGAGTTGCGGTCATCCAATACTTGAGTGAAACTGAATTGTTTTAACTAAGTTTGTGATAACCTGAACCTTAAACCACTAAAGGCTAGTGTACAATGCGCCTGGGCAATTGTCAAGTTTTCCTTGGCTAGTCAGACGGGGAGAAGTCAACTATATTAAGCCTGAGCCTCTCCTTGCCTCCCCAGCGGTCTATCTCCAGGTTATAGACGATATCGAGCTGGGGGGATATATCGGCCAGGTAACTGCCCAGCCTAAAGCCAACCCCGTCCCATACCGTGCCTCCCTGCTTCAGTTTCAGCCTCAGGTGCTCGGCGCCGTTGCCCATGGTGCGGCAGTCGACTACCTCGGTACGCTGGCTGAGGAAGGTAGGTGAGGGGTTCCCCCGGCCGAAGGGGGCCAGCCGTTGCATGCTATTGAAGGTGTCGCCGCTCAAATCGGGCAGGGTGACCTCGGCGTCAATATCAAGCTGGGGGCGAAGGTCGGCGCCAGCCAGCTGCTCTGTAGCCATACGGGCGAGGCTTTCTTGGAGCTGGGGCAGGTTCGGGGTGGGCAGGGTAAAACCAGCTGCCTGGGAGTGACCGCCGAAGTGGGATAAGAGGTTACGGCACTGGGTCAGCGCCTTGATGATATTGAACTCGGGGATGCTGCGGCCACTGCCGCTGCTTACCGTCTCACCGGTTCTGACCACAATGGCCGGGCGGTAGAATTCCTCAGCCAGCCTGCCGGCAATCAACCCGGCGATGCCCAGAGGATAGTCCTTGTCGGCGGCAACCAGCAGTGGGGTAATACCCTGGGCCACTATCTGTTCCCTGGCTATGGCTAATACCTTTGTCGTCAGCTTCTGGCGCTCGGTATTTTTCTCTTCCAGCCAGATAGCCAGGTCACGCGCCTCCTGGGGCGATTCCGTCATCAGCAATTTATAGCTGGTCATGGCGTGGGCCAGTCTGCCGGCGGCGTTGAGGCGGGGGGCGATAGCCCAGGAGATGCTCTCGGTGTTCAATCTACCCGGGGTCAATCCTGCCTGTAATATAATCTCCCTGAGCCCGAGGCGGGGGGCGGTGTTCATCAGCTTCAGCCCTTCTTTAACCAGATATCGATTTTCCCCCGCTAGGGGCGCCATATCGGCTACAGTGCCCAAGGCGGCCAGGTCCATCAGCTCCTCCGGTTGCTCTTCTTTACCCAGGTTATGGAATAAAGCCTGGAGCAGCTTCAGGGCGACCCCGGCGCCCGTTAGTTCGGAAAAGCCGTAGCTGGAATCAGCCCGCTTGGGGTTGATGGTGGCAATAGCGGGCGGCATCTCGGGTAGGGGGGAGTGGTGGTCGGTGATAACTATGTCCAGCCCCAGCCGTTTCGCCCGCTTGACCTCGGCTAGGGCGGTAATGCCGCAGTCAACGGTTATAACCAGGCTGATGCCCTGCTTGTGCAAATTTTCCAGGGCGGTTACATTGAGCCCATAGCCCTCGGTGAGACGGTGGGGTATGTAGGGAACGGTTTTGCCCCCCAGTCTCGATAGCCCGTTGACGAGTATAGCCGTGCCAGTGATACCGTCGGCGTCGAAGTCGCCGTAGATGGCGATGGTCTCCCCGGAAAGCAGCGCCCGGTAGATTCTGGCTACCGCCGGCTCTATATCGGGGAGCCGGGAGGGGTCGCCGGCCAGGCGCTTATCGGCGCTTAAGAACGGCTCTAGCTGGGTGGGCTCGGTAATGCCGCGATTATAGAGCAATTGGGCGATTAGAGGGGAGAGGCCGCTGTTGCTCAGGTGCTCTTCTGGTGCTGGCGGCAGAATGTTCCAGCGGTAGCGGTTCAATTCATTCCTCGGCGTACTCTCGGAAGATAAGGACTGAGTTATGCCCGCCGAAGCCAAAAGAATTGGACAGGGCGGTTCTGACCTTGGTCTGGCGGGCTACGTTAGGCACATAGTCCAGGTCGCAATCGGGGTCGGGGTGGGTGAGGTTTATCGTCGGCGGTATGACGCCGTTGCGGATAGCCATAATGCAGATGGCGGCCTCAACGGCACCGGCGCTGCCCACCAGGTGTCCCATCATCGACTTGGTCGAGCTTACCGGGACCTTGTAGGCATAATCGCCGAATACCTTCTTTATCGCCCTGGTCTCCATCTTATCGTTGAGCTGGGTGGAGGTGCCGTGGGCGTTGATATAGTCGATATCGGTGGGCTTTAGCCCGGCCTTGTCCAGCGCCCGCTGCACCGCCATAGCCGCGCCCTCGCCGGTCTCGAGGGGGGCGGTAATGTGATAGGCGTCGGCGCTGGTTCCATAGGCCAACATCTCGGCCAGTATCTTAGCCCCCCGCTTTTTAGCGTAGTCCAGGTTTTCCAGTATGAGGACGCAAGCCCCCTCACCGATGATAAAGCCGTCGCGCTCGGCGTCGAAGGGGCGGGAGGCGAGCTGCGGCTGGTCGTTTCGGGTCGAAATAGCCTTCAGGGCGTTGAAGGCGCTGACGCCTATGGGGTTAATGATGGCCTCGCTGCCGCCGCTTATCATAGCTTTGGCATCGCCGCGCTTGATGGTTTCGTAGGCAATGCCGACGGCATCCGAGCCGCTGGAGCAGGCCGAGGTGGTGCAAAGGTTGGGCCCCATGGCTCCCAGCGTGATGGATGCCTGCGCCGAGGCTATGTTGGGCATCATCATCGGGATGAGGAAGGGGCTGACCCGGCTGGGGCCTCTTTCCAGCAGGACCTTGGTCTGTTCGAAGAGGGTGGTCAATCCGCCGATGCCGCTGCCGATGATGATACCGATATCGTCTTTGTTACTGTCGTCTATCTTCAGGTTGGCCTGTCTGGTCGCCTCAAGGCTGGCGGCTACCGCCATCTGCGAAAAGCGGTCGTTGCGGCGGGCTTCCTTGGGGTTCATATAATTAGCGGCATCGAAACCCTTTACCTCGCCGGCAATCTTGGTCTCGAAGCCCTCGGTATCGAATAGGGTGATGCGGTCTACCCCCGACCTGCCCGCGACCAGCGCTTCCCAGCTTTCGGCGGCGTTAAGACCTAGGGGGCAGACAACCCCGATACCGGTAACTACGACTCTACTATCTAAAGTTGACATAATATAAAAGGGGAGTCAGGTTTTGATTAGCTATTTTTACCACAATTTCGGCTTATTAGCAAGAAAAGACTCCTGAGCCCCACCCCCCAGGTTGTTTTCCCACCCAATACCCTCCCTATAGAGGTGTCACCTCTATAGACTTCTCTCCACACCCCTCAGTCATTGCGAGTTTTTCAGCCGAAGGGCGAAGCAATCTCTAAAACATTTCTGTCATTCCTGCGAAGGCAGGAATCCAGACCCTACATCCCCACTCTGTTAGCGTACGTAATTCTGTCCCAACCCAGCCCGCCCTAATGGGTAAACCCCTTAACGGCTAGGTAACACCTCCCTGCCCCCGATTCTTGTTTCCCGCTATCGCCTTGTCCCTTTAAGACCTTCTGTATATTTGACCAACGGCGCACCCCGCCATATAATTTTTGTGTATGGAAAACTCGGAAGCACCCAGCATCGCCCTGGATACCGTTGGTTGTAAGCTCAACCAGGCGGAGAGCCAGCTTTTCGCCCGTCAGTTTGCGGAAAGGGGCTATCGGCTGGTGCCCTCGGATAACGGGGCTGATGTCTATGTCCTCAACACCTGCACCGTTACTCATGTCGCCGACGGTAAGTGCCGTCATCTGCTAAATCAAGCCCGCCGCCGCAACCCCGATGCCCTGGTGGTGGCCATTGGCTGTTACGTGGAGCGCGCCCGCCAGGACTTGGCCCAGCTTGATAGTGTTGACCTCGTCCTGGATAACAGCCAGAAAGTGGATTTAGTCTCCCGGCTTGAGCAGTCCGGCTACTTGAGCCCTCCCTCGGCGGCAGGTTCAGCTAGCGCCGATTCCAGGACACGCGCCTTTGTCAAGGTTCAGGATGGCTGCAATAACTTCTGTTCCTACTGCATCGTGCCACTGGTGAGAGGAAGGGAGAGGAGTCTGCCCGCTGATGGTGTTATATCCGAAATCAAGCAGCGCGTCGCCGACGGTGATAAAGAGGTGGTACTCACCGGCACCGAAATCGGCGCCTATAATCACCAGGGCTTTGGTCTAGTCGGACTTCTTAAGCGCATTCTGGCTGAGACCGAGATTGCCCGGTTAAGGCTCTCTTCCCTCCAACCACCGGAAATAACCTCTGGGCTTTTAGGGTTATGGCCGGACGGACGGCTGTGCCGCCACTTTCACCTCTCGCTGCAGAGCGGCAGCGACGCTGTGCTCAAGAGAATGGGACGGCGCTATCGCGCCGCCGACTACAGGCGGGCGGTAGAGCTAATCAGGGAGGCAGTGCCCGGCGCGGCTATAACAACCGATATCATCGTCGGCTTTCCCGGCGAGAGCGAGGCCGAGTTTGAGGATAGCCATGATTTCGCCAAAAAGATGCGCTTTGCCCGTATCCACGTCTTTCCTTATTCACCGCGCCCGGGGACTAAGGCGGCGGCTATGCCCGAACACGTTGACGATAAAACAAAGCGGGAGCGTAGCCGTAAGATGCTGGCTCTGGGCAGGGCGAGTGTGCACAACTTCAGAAAAAAGTTTTTTGGTCAAACGGTGATGGTCTTGTGGGAGAAAGAGAGCTGTGGCGTCTGGTCGGGGCTTACCGATAACTACATCCGGGTATTTACCAAGAGCGACAAGGATTTGACTAACCAACTGCTTCCGGTAAAGCTGGTCTAGCCTATCTCCACCCCCAGCACCACCGAGGTCTCAATCTGGCGCTGGGGAATGTCCCAATAGGTTTTCAGCAGCTCGTCCTTATTCGGCTCTAGCTTGAAGCCGTGCTTCTCGTAAAAATCAATCGCCCAGCTGGCGTCGGCCCAGGTCCCCACCAGGAGGCGGGGGGTGTTAACCAGTGGTTTGATGTATTCCAGTAGCTTAGAGCTTATCCCCTGTCGCTGCCAGCGGGGTAAAACATAGGTGTGGCGGATGAGGGTGGTGTCCTTAATCGGTTCCAGACCCATAACCCCCACCAGCTCCCCGTTCGCCTCCCAGCCAAAGAAGGTCACCCGCTTTAGCTCCGCCTCCAGCTCGCTCATCGGCATGTAGGGTTGGGGGTAACAGTCGGCGGGTATAGTGCCTTCGTAGGCTCGGGCGGCTTCGTTTATGATGAAATATATCCGTTCGACGTCCTTTGGCTGGCACTGGCGAATCATCACTTCTTAACCACTACCTGAACTAAACTCGCGCTAGGTTTATAACCACTTTTTTCTTTTGAAATAGACCAACAGTAAGGCAGCGATAACAGCCATTACCAGCAAAACGGCAAAGTAACCCCAGTGCCATCCAAGCTCCGGCATGAAGCCGAAATTCATGCCGTAGATGCCAGCAACAAAAGTAAG